>NZ_DAOLGP010000006.1:0-151443 GCF_035329545.1 Candidatus Neomicrothrix sp. | reverse complement strand
CCGACCGGTCAGCTAAATGCAGCTATAACGTCCCCGAGAAGTGCGGAACGTCAGTTCCAAGGGTTCGAATCCCTTACTCTCCGCCACTACAACCCAAGGGGCGACTGGGATGTAGCCGATCTGGCGGACAGGCATCGGGCCTGAGCGCTGGCGCGAATAGAACGGTTTTGCCGGGAGCTTCTGGCGTCGGTCGGTGCACCGCGAATTCGAACCAAACGTGGGGGCACGACGCATCCGCAGGAGGATTGCTAGTCGCGCTCGGGCCTGTTTCAACCCTGTGCCCATCGAGTCACCCCCCGAGTGTTCCAACTACGGTGGCACCGGCAGTCGGTGAGACGTTGATTGTGGACACGAGTTGTAAACGCCCGCCAACGCCCTTCTGCCCTGAGAGCCGGAGCCTCTCCCAAACGGCCGTATTTGAGACGGCCGGATTCGGGCCGGTGAGCGTTATGAGGCGCTACGAACTTGACCAGCGGCGCCACACTTCGCCGGATATCGAGTGGCCGCTCGCTTGGTCGGAGTCGCAATTATCGAGTGGCTCGGAACCAGGCTCGAACCGTCAGGAACTCCCAACTCTTGCCAACACCCATCGAATGTAGCAACATTGCTACATTCGATGAGGAGGCATCATGACGACTAAGCAGCTCACCAGCCGAGAATTCAACCGGAACACCGGCGACGCAAAAACCGCAGCCAAGAACGGACCGGTCTACATCACCGACCGGGGCAAACCCTCCTACGTACTGCTCACCTTCGCCGACTACCAACGGCTCGCAGCCAACCGACCGAGCATCATCGAACTCCTTGCCCAGCCATCTGGGATCGAAGAGATCGGCTTTCACACCCCAGCCTCCTCCGAGATCGCCACACCCGCCGAGTTCGACTGATGTTCGTCCTGGACACAAACGTCGTCTCCGAACTCCGGAAAGCGGCAAGTGGCCGTGCCAACAAGGGCGTCACTGATTGGGCAAAGAGCGTGCCCGCGACGCTGATGTTCCTCTCAGTCATCTCACTTCACGAACTCGAACACGGAATCCTGCTCGCCGAACGCAGCGACCCGAAGAAGGGAGCCATCCTCCGAACCTGGCTCGATTCCAGCGTCATGCCCGCCTTCGAAGACCGACTCCTGCCAGTCAATGCCGAGATCGCCCGCCAAGCAGCGGCGCTGCACGTACCCAACCCCGCTCCGTTTAGAGATGCACTCATCGCCGCCACCGCTCTCCACCACGACATGACCGTGATCACCCGTAACACCAGCGACTTCGACCGCTTCGACAAGCTCACCGTCACAAACCCGTGGACCTAAACGAGCCCGACATGGCACCGCTCCCGAGAGTTCGACGAGAATCGGCGCACCTGGCCCCGCACGCATCGACGCCACAGACCCGAGATGGCCTGGTCGAAAGACTCGAGCGATGAACAGAGCCCGGCGAGGAACTTCACCGCAGGCGACCCTGAGTTGGGACCAAGGGATCTCATCCGCAAACTCCTGGCCGTATTGACCGTCGGGAGCCTCGCTGTGGTCTTTGCAACGACCGACGGCGAGAACATTCAAGCTGTCGTGCTACCGGTGGCACTCGTATATGCCTGCTGGTGGGCTACGAGCCCGTTGCCCGCTCTCACTTTTGTCCGGCCTCCGGCCATAGCCGGGGGCTCCTAGGTCTTCGCCCTGGCAGCATCGCTGATTGCCCTTTCCGGGCTCTACGACAGCACCAGCTCGACCAGTGGCATTGGGCTGTTGACGATTCCATTGGGCGTCGTCGCCGCGAGCGCGCTGTCGCTGTTGTGTCACGTGCCGTATCCGGCTCGTGAGCACCTGAGCGCTCTGGACGACCGGGCCACACATATCTACGCCACGTATTCCCGCACCGTTGGTCCGTGCGCCCCGCTCTACTTCGGCCCTTCCCGAACACAGCGTAATCCCGGCCAAAAGCGACCGAAACCGGCGGTTTCGTGGCGAAGATTGGGCCGGGCAGCGGAGCCTTGGGTCGTCTCACAAACCTTCGTTTGTGAGACGGATCTCAAAGGTGAGCTGAACCATTCCATCCCTGCCACTTGGACAGACAATTTGAGGCCCCTGGTCCATCGTCTGAAACGTCGGAAGCCAACACGACGCTACGGAACGGGTCGTCCGTGGGCGTCTAGCTCAACGGGATGAAAGGCCTTGCGGGATCATGATGTCATGACAAAGCAAACCACGGTCCGGGTGCCGGACGGTCTCGCCGATGATGCTGAAGCAGTCGCCCGGGTTCGCGGTGAAAGTGTCAACAAGCTGATCATCGACTCCCTTGCCGCCGAGATCGAGCGAGTCCGCGCTGACGAGAGCTTCACCACACGGGCCAAAAAGCTGCTCGAGCGCGACCAGGAGATCCTCGACCGACTCGCTCGGTGACCCGCTACCTCAGCCTCGCTGAATTCTGGTTTCTCGCCGAGCACGTCACCGGCGTCGACGCTGCAACCCTCATCAATGCCAGCCGCGTTGACCTTGCTGACTCTGCGCTACACGCGCCCCAAGCTGGCTTCGGCGACACCGACTTCTCCCCTGACCTGCACGACAAGGCCGTTGTGTTGGCCTGTCGGGTCCGCGTGGAACCATCCGCTGCCGGACGGCAACAAGCGGGCAGCGTGGGCATGCGTCGTGCTGTTCATCGACCTCAACGACGGGTCATGGAACAACGAACGGCCCGACACCGATGACGCCGTCGAAGCAATGCTCGCCGTCGCAGCCCATGACGTCGACGAGACATGGCTAGCGACCTGATTGAAGGACCGCGTCGACTTCCAAGCATGAACTGCGCGGCCACACGACCCCGTTGACCGGAATCCGGCTGGTTCCGTTGTGAGCGCCCCCTTGGACAGCCCCTAGAGAGACGAACAGCCGGATACTTACCCCCATCCTCAGCTGAACACCGCCCGGGGCGCTTGGCCATGAAGTTGGCCATGATTGGAACCCTCAATGAGGCTATTAAAGCCCTTGGAACTGCCACGACATCGCGGTTTCTGGGGGTTTTGGGGGCGACTGGATGTAGCCGATCCGTCGGGTCGGCGAGATGGGCGAGCCAGCCGGTGCGAATAGAACGGTTTTCTGGGGAGTCTTCGGCTTGGCGAGGCACGGCAGATATGAGTGGGTGGTGGTCCTGAAGCCACCCTCGGAAATGACCATCAACCAATCCCTGGACAATCTCCTTGCCCGGACTAGTTGGGGGATTGGCCGTTCGACCCATCCGACTTGGTAATTTGGTTGAACCACGTCCGGCCGCGAGTTCCGGTCCCGTGCTCCCGATCGAAAGCCACCTATGACCACCCTCGGTATCTTCCTGTCCGCCATCTGCGGATTGATCGCGTTAGTGTCGGCCAGCAGCAAATTCGCCGAGACCGAGCCCGTGGTGGAGTTGCTCGATCATGTCCAGGTCACCGGCGTGGTTCGTCAAACGTTGCCGTACGTGCAGATCGCCGGTGGGCTCGGTGCCCTGGCCGGGTTGTTCGTGGCCCCCTGGCTCGGCGTGGCCGCTCTCGTCGGGCTGACGTTGTACTTCCTGGGCGCCGTCGGGTTTCACCTGCGGGTCGGCGACCAGATAGCCGGCTTCGGCGGCCCGCTGGCCCTTGCAGGGATCATGGCGGTGGCCGCAGCCGTTCGGGCCGCCACAATCTGAGCGTTCGCAGTGGCCGGACCATGAGGTCGCCCACGGCCGAGCTCGCGACTCCATCAACCGCACCGACAGCATCCTGGTCGAACCCGCACCCAAGACGGCGTCGATGGTCGGGCAGTCCATCCCGACGGTGGTGCTCTTCGACCCGGTCGGCGAGGAGGCCGAGCGCCTCATCGGTGTCCCGACGATGGCCGAACTCCAGCGCCTGGTCGCATGTGGCGACACACCGTCAGTCGTGCTGGAAGCCACTTGGTTCCAAGTGGCTTCATTACTGAGAGGGTCGCCCGGCTCAGAGAGTTCGGTCTGGGTCAACTCGCCAGCCCCGACGGCCGCTGTCAAACGCCCGAAGCGTCCGCCGGCACCCTGCTCCTCAGGTGGGCCGGCGCACGCTGTCGTCCTGGCCACCGCCGAGTCCAAGCACCTCATCGAACCCCTCGACCAAACACGACATGAGCTCCTCGGGATTGGTGATCGCACCCCGGTCGGCCGTCAGACCGATATTGCAGGTGCCCGCATAGGACATGAGCGTGAAGTTGGCGCTCGCCCCGATCGGAGGTCCGAACGGGTAAAAGGCCGTCACGCGCGCGCCGCCGACATAGATGGCGTCGGAAAATCCCGGGACATTGCTGGCCGTGAAGTCGACGTGCTTGAGCATGTCACCCGTGATCGTCCGAGGCAGCAGGTTGAGGGCACCGGCGATGGCGTTGGTGTAGGGGATCGACGGCTCGCTGCGCCACTGCCGGCTGATGCTGCGGATGGCCCGAATTCGCTCCGCTGGATCGGCCAGACCCACCGGAATGACAATCCGTGCCAGCGTGATGCGGTTGCCGCCTTCGGCATCGTCGCTCGCCCGCACCGACACGGGCATGGTCACCCGCAGCTCCTCGACGGGCAGGCCGTGTCGGTCGTGGTAGCGGGCCAGGCCGCCGGCCACTGCGGCCATAAACGCGTCGTTGACGGTGCCATCGGCTGATTTTCCGGCCAACCGCAGCTCGGCGAACGGCACGTCGAGAGCGTGGTACCTCCACGCCAACCGTCGGTCGGTCATCAGCGGTGACATGGTCCGGGTGACCGGCCGGGCGAAGTTGATGATCGAGCCGGCCACCTCAAGGCCGCGCCCCGCCACACCGATCGGGTCGCGGATCAGGCCGACCAGGTCGCCGGGCAGACGACGCAGCCGGTCCCCCGCCAACGCTGCGGTCCGGGTCAGGTTGGACGAGAACGAGTCGACGACCAAGCGGGCCGTGCTGGTGGGCTCGGCCGGGGGAACCTCAGGCATCGGTCCGAGCTCCGGCGCTTCCCGCTGCAGGTCGACCACGTGTTGGGCCAGTTGGATCCCGCCAATACCGTCGGTCAACGAGTGATGCACTTTCATCACCAGCGCCGCCCGGCCATCGGTGAGGTCCTCCACGAGGGTGAACTCCCAGAGTGGACGGGCCACATCGAAGGCGGTCATTCCCGAGGTGGATGCGAAGCTGAGCACTTCATCGAGGGTGTGCGGTGCCGGGGCGGCCATCCGGCGCAGGTGCCAACTCAGGTCGAAATCCGGATCGGGGATACGGCGCAAAGGACCGAGCCGCAGCGGCGGTTGAACGAGCAGCGAGCGGAACGAGGGCGCCAGCCGAGTTGCGCGCTCCATCCGGTCGACGAACACGTCCCAGTCGGGCGTGGTGTCGAACAGCGCCACGGCCACGATGGTCGACCGCAGCAACGGGTCTTCTTCCATGTGCACGGCGAATGCGTCCACCTCACGCACTACCGGATCGAGGCTCTCGACCATTGCATTTCCCCCTGGCACGTCGGCCCCTGAAACTAGACCCGGAACCGTCGGACGGCCAGGGTCGGCCGGTCATCCAGGCCAGACGGCAGTGTCTCTCGACCGCTGCGACCAAAACACGGCAGTCGATTCGGACCCGGATGTCGGGACCTCCCTCGGCCGAAGAACGAGACCGTGTTCTGATTCGGTGCTAGAACCGCCCGATGGGGTTCAACATCGCCGACCTGTTCGAACGCGCCGTCGACGCGGTGCCCAACCGGACGGCGGTGGTGTGCGGTGACGCCTCGTTGACCTTCGCCGAGTTCGACGTCGAGGCCAACAAAATGGCCAACCACCTGCTCGCCGAGGGCATCGGCGCAGGCGACCACATCGGCATCTACGCTCAGAACTCCGTTGAGTGGCTGATCGCCATGATGGCGGCGTTCAAGGTGCGCGGCGTGCCGATCAACATCAACTTCCGCTACGTCGAAGACGAGCTGGCCTACCTGTTCGACAACGCCGACCTGGTCGCCCTCGTCCACGACCGGGCCTACCTCGACCGCATCGAGGCGGTGACCGCACGCGTGCCGGGCCTGAGGCACTTCGTGATGATCGAGGACGGCAGCGACGCCGACCCGACCCGTGTGGGTTCGGTGCCGTGGGCCGACGCGGTTGCCGACGCCAGCACCGAGCGTCCCCAGCTGGAACGCTCGGGCGACGACCTCTACGTGCTCTACACCGGCGGCACCACCGGCATGCCCAAGGGGGTGGTGTGGCGCCACGAGGACGTGTTCTATGCGCTCGGCGGCGGGGTGGACGCCTACACCAACGAACGGATCACCCACGGACAGGAACTGGCCGACAAGGCCAGAGCATCCGACGCGCCAATGGTGGCGCTGAACACCCCGCCGCTGATGCACGGCGCCGCCCAGTGGGGCTCGCTGCGGTTTCTCTTCGAGGGCAACACCGTGGTGTTCGTCCGCAACTTCAGCGCAGAGGCGGTGTTTGACGCCATCGAGGCCAACCGGGTGACGACGATCGTGATCACCGGCGACGCCATGGCCCGCCCGCTGGTCGAAACCCTGGCCGAAAACCCCGGCCGCTGGGACCTGTCCTCGCTGTTCGTCGTGTCCTCCAGCGCCGTCGTGTTCAGCCCGTCGGTCAAGGATCAGATGCTGGAACTGCTCCCCGACATCATCATCGTCGACGCCATCGGCTCCTCGGAGAGCGGGATGAACGGCATGGTCGTCCAGACCAAGGGCCAGACCAGCACCCACGGCGGCGGCGGCCCCACCGTGACGGCCGGGCGCGACGCCGTCGTGCTCGACGACCACCTCAACCCGATGGCGCCGGGCACCGGCGTGATCGGCCGGCTGGCCCGGGGCGGCAACATCCCGGTGGGCTACTACAAGGACCCCGAGAAGTCGGCCACCACCTTCGTCACCGCCGCCGACGGCGTGCGCTACGCGGTGGCGGGCGACTTCGCCACCCTGGAGGCCGACGGCACGATCACCCTGCTCGGCCGCGGCTCGGTATCTATCAACTCCGGCGGCGAGAAGATCTTCCCCGAGGAGGTGGAAGGCGTACTGAAGGCCCACCCCGGCGTGTACGACACCCTGGTGGTGGGTGTGCCCGACGACCGCTGGGGCCAAGCGGTGTGCGCCGTGGTGCAGCCCCGCCACGCCGACGCCCCGCCCAAACTGGCCGAACTGGCCGATCACTGCCGCAACCACCTGGCCAGCTACAAGGTGCCCCGCCACCTGGTGCTCAGCGACCAGATCGTTCGCTCGCCCAGCGGCAAACCCGACTATCGCTGGGCCTCCGGCCTGGCCGGCGAGCAACTGGACCACACCCCCTGACGCTGCGGGCCGGGTGACCTGGCGCCCACCACCACGAACATCGGCACAGGCCGGTCCGATCGTCGGCGTGCCTGCCGAGGGTGACGTGCCGTTTCGGACGCAACGGCAGCGGCGAGCCGCCCGTCAACAGAGGCCCAAGCCGAGCGCAGCGGGAACACCGAGCGGCCGCAGTACGTTGAGTCGACCACCATGCACGCCTTTAGCTACATGCGCAACGCCCGGATGGGCATTGACGAGACCGAGCGACCCACCCGTCAGACCATTCGGCGCGTGCTCTCCTTTGCCCGTCCGTACCGCTCCCAGCTGATCGCCTTCGTCACCGTGATCGTCGTCGAGTCGGTGCTGGCCCTGGTGCCGACGCTGGTCTTCCGGGCACTGATCGACAACACAATCCCCGACAAGAACACCCGGCAGCTGGCGCTGCTGGCGGCCATCGTGATCGCAGTCGGGTTGGTCACCGCCGCGTTGTCCCTGCTCGAGCGTTGGTGGTCGTCCCGCATCGGCGAAGGGCTGATCTACGACCTCCGTACGGCGCTGCACGACCACGTACAGCGCATGCCGGTGGGCTTCTTCACCCGCACCCGCACCGGCGCGCTCACCAACCGCATGAACAACGACGTGATCGGCGCCCAGCGGGCGCTCACGGGCACGCTCGGCTCGGTCGCCTCCAACGGTGCGGCGCTCACCGCCACGCTGATCACGGTGTTCGCGCTCGAATGGCGCCTCACCTTGCTGTCACTGGTGTTGTTGCCCCTGTTTCTGGTGCCTGCCAGCCGGGTCGGTAAGCGGCTGGCGGTGATCACCTTGGAGGGCATGAACCTCAACGCCGAGATGAACACCAGCCTCACCGAGCGTCTCAGCGCCTCGGGCGCCCAGCTGGTCAAGCTGTACGGCCGTTACGAGGACGAACAGGCCACGCTCGACACCCAGGCCGCCCGGGTGCGCGACATCGGGGTGCGCCAGGCGATGACCGTGCGCACCTTCATGACCGGACTCGAGCTGGTCGGCATGGTGGCGTTGGGTGTCCTGTACTGGCTGGGCGGCCTGCTGGTGATCGACGGCGGGCTGACGCTGGGCACACTGGCCGCACTTACCATCTTGATGCCCCGCATTTACCAACCGCTCAGCGCGCTGAGCAACACCCGGGTGGACGTCATGGGCGCACTGGTCAGCTTCGACCGGGTCTTCGAGGTGCTCGACCTGCCCAACCCGATCACCGATGCGCCCGACGCCACCGAGCTGACAGCGCCCGTCGGGGCGCTCGAATTTCGCCACGTCGACTTCAGCTATCCGGGCAGCGAGTCGACCTCGATCGCCTCGCTGGAGGCGGTCGGCGAGGACCACCGCGAGGGCGGGCCGGTGTTGCGCGACGTTTCGGCCAACGTCGAGCCCGGCTGGACGGTGGCGCTGGTCGGCCCGTCGGGCGCCGGCAAGACCACGTTGGCCTCGCTCGTGCCCCGCCTGTGGGACGTCACCTCCGGGTCGATCACCTTCGACGGCCACGACGTGCGCTCCCTCACCCAGGACAGCCTGCGGGCGGCCATCGGGGTGGTGCCCCAGGACCCGCACCTGTTCCACATCACCGTTGCCGAGAACCTGCGCTATGCCCGGCCCGGCGCCACCGACGACCAGCTGCGCCAGGCTGCACGGGCCGCCCAGGTGCTGTCGGTGATCGAGGCGCTGCCCCAAGGCTTCGACACAGTCGTCGGTGAACGGGGCTACCGGCTGAGCGGAGGCGAGAAGCAACGGGTGGCGATCGCCCGCATGCTGCTGAAGGACCCGGCGATGGTGATCCTCGACGAGGCCACCTCCAGCCTGGACACCGAGTCCGAGGCCGCCGTGCAGCGGGCGCTGGCCACGGCCCTCGAGGGCCGAACCGCCCTGGTGATCGCCCACCGGCTGTCGACGATCGTCGGCGCCGACCTGATCCTGGTGCTCGACGAGGGCCGCGTGGTCGAGCGGGGTCGCCACAGCGAGCTGTTGGCCGACGACGGCCTGTACGCCGCGCTGTACCGCACGCTGGTCGAGGGTTCCGAAGCCCTGCTCCCCAGGATCGAGACCGTCGCGCCGTAGGCGCTTCGGCGCACCATGTGCTCGCCAATGCGGCTCGGCGCGCCTGCGCTGCGTGGCGCGATCCGAAGCGACGGCAGCACAGTTGCTGTCACAGCGCACCAGTAGCCTGAACCGGTGGCCGCTCCCACCTTCACCGTCGGCGAGCTCGTCGACCGAGCCAACCAGGCCTTGGTCGACGTGTTTCCCGGCGAGGTGTGGGTGGAGGGCGAAATCCACAACAAGGGCCGCCCCTCCGCCGCCGGACACACCTACTTCAGCCTGGTCGAGGCTCGTACCGACCCGGTGACCGGACGCAAGCAGACCGCCACCGTCAACGTTGCGCTGTTCAACAAGGCCCGCGACCGGGTGAACCGCCACCTGCGCCGGGCGCACGGACAGGTGCGCATGGACGACGGGGTGCGGGTGCGGCTGCGCGGCACGGTGGCGATCTACCCGGCGAGCAGCTCGTTTCAGCTGGTGATGGTCGGCATCGACCCAACGTTCACGCTGGGCAGCCTGGCCGCCGAACGCGCCGCCCTGCTGCAACAGCTCGAGGCCGAGGGCCTGCTGGTGGCCAACGCCGCCCGGCCCCTGGCCACCCTTCCCCAGCGGATCGCCCTGATCGCCAGCCGAGGTTCGGCCGCCGAGGCGGACTTTCTCCACGAGCTGGAGCTCAGCCGGCTGGCCTTCCACGTCACCCGCATCGACTCCCGGGTGCAGGGGGTCGATGCGCCTGCCGAGGTCGCAGCAGCCCTCGCGCTGGCCTCCTCGCTGCCCCTCGACGCCGTCGTGCTGGTGCGCGGCGGCGGTGCCCGCACCGACCTGGCCGCCTTCGATGCCGAAATCGTCGCCCGCGCCGTGGCCGCCTGCCGGCACCCGGTGCTGACCGGCATCGGCCACGAGGTGGACACCTCGGTCGCCGACCAGGTGGCCCACCGCGCGTACAAGACTCCGACCGCAGCCGCCGGAGCGCTGATCGAGGCGGTGACGCTGTGCCGTCAGGAGACCGAGGAGTGCGCCGCCCGCCTCGGCCGGGCATCGACCCGGGCGCTGGGTCGCACCGCCGAGGACTTCGCCGAGCGCCGCCGCCGGGTGGGCGACGCCGCCGCCCGCGCCACCGACCTGGCCGACGCCCGGGTGGCCGCCGCCTTTCCACGGGTGGCGGCCGCCGCACGCCGCTCGGTCCGCCAGAGCGAGCGCAGCGTGCAGGCTGCCACCTCGGGTGTGCCGCTGCTGGTCGGCGCCGCGTTGCGTTCCGCCGAAGGACGCCTCGACGAACCAACCCGCCGGCTCTCCCAAGTCGGGTCCCGCCTGGACCGGGCAGCCGAACGCCTCGATCACACCGAAGCGCTCGTGCGCGCAGCCGACCCGGCGCTCCTGTTGGCCAGGGGCTACGCGATCGTGCGCAGCACCCCTGCGAATCGACCCGCTTGTCTGGTTCGCAGCGTTGGCCAGGTGGCCGCCGGCGACCTCCTGACCATCCGGCTGGTCGACGGAGCCCTCACCGCCACCGCCACCGCCACAACAGGCCCACCGACGGACGACGCCGACGAGAGCCACCACACCGACGGCTCGACCCCCCGGGCCCCCGGCACGACCGAGCCGGCGAGCACGGCCGTCACGACCGACGGCATCGACCCCACCAGCACCGAGGACCCCCAGGACCACCCATGAACGAGACGACCAACACCCCCGCCGAATCCCCGCCCGAGGCGGCTACGCCCGGCGACCCGACCGGCGCCGAACTCGGCTGGGCCGAGGCGATGGGCGAGCTGTCGGGGATCCTCGCCGAGCTGGAACGCGACGATGTCGACCTCGACGTGCTCGCCGACCGGGTGGAGCGCGCCGCCTGGCTGATCTCGGTCTGTCGCGAACGCATCGCCGGCACCCGCCTGCGCGTCGACGAGCTGGTGGCCGAACTGATCCCCGAGGACCCGACCGGGTGATCGTCGTCCGCTCCCGGTCCGGCGCAACACCGTTGGCGATCCGGGGCGCGTCGCTCATTGCAATGATCGCCATCCTGGCCCTGGCGACCGTCAGCTGCGGAGGCGACGACCGGTCTGCGAGCGAACCGGCACGGTGGACGCCCGCCGCCGACGCCACCTGGCAGTGGCAGCTGTCGGCGCCCGACGATGATCCACCCAACATCGGCTACGACGTCGACGTGTACGACCTCGACCTGGTCGAGACCCCACAGACGACCATCGACGCGCTGCACTACGACGGACGCCGGGTGATCTGTTACTTCTCCGCCGGATCCTCCGAGGTCCGACGAGACGACGACCGCTTCACCGACGCCGACCAGCAGCAATGGTCTCGGGCTGACCGAGGCCGACACCCGTTCCTACCTGCGCTGGCTGGGCAAGGAGGTCCATCGGCGAGGGCTGGCCATCGGGCTGAAGAACACCTTGAACCTGGCCGACGACCTGGCCGGCGAGTTCGACTTCGCCGTCAACGAACAGTGCCATCGCTACGGCGAGTGCGCCGAGTCGGCGCCGTTCCGCGAACCGGGCAAGCCGGTTTTCAACGCCGAGTACGTCGACCCGGACACGGCGGCAGAGGCCGAGCGACAGCGCGAGCCCACGTGCGCCAGGCCCAGGCGGCCCGCACCACGACGCTGATCCTGCCGCTCGACCTGGACGACAGCTACCGCATCGCCTGCCCGGCGGCCGAGTGACCGGACCGATGCCACCTCCGACGCCTCGCCGATCGACCGGGTTAAGCACTGTCTCAGCCTGAATCAGCTAGGTCGGGATCGGGTTCGAGACGGCGACTCGCACCGTTATCCGACGTTCATTGATTGGCGCCTCGTCTGGCTCCCAGTGCCGAACTTGGATGAGACGCAACTGCGCTTCGCCAGGCCGTACCCCTCGGATGGTGATGCGCTCGGGCGCGGACACGCCGATCGCTGCCGGCTCAATCCCTGGAGCAAATCCTCGACTCCAGGAGATCGCAATGACGTCCGGTGGACCGATCACCCGCTCTTGCCACATGTACCCGGCGGTACCCAACCCAGGCAACGCGATCGTCTGCTCGTCGCCCACCACAAGATCGAGGTTGTCCTCCAGCACGTTCATATCCCTACATTGTCGTCCATATCGACGGGTGCCGCATCCTGGTGACGACTCTCGCTCGGCCCTACGTTGGAGGCAGGGGCATGGCGCTTTCTTCGTCGATTGCACGGTTCATCGCGGTGGGTCCCGGCATGGGGGTGTCCTCCACTACGGCGCCGACGCCGATTTTGGGAGGGGGAGGGGACGGCGGAGCCGACACGGTCGTCCCCATGCTGGGCTTTGGCATTTCTTCGCTTGGCCCCCCACTGTTCTGGGCCACCGCCGACCCAACTCCGACCATGGCTGGGGCCGGCATTGAAGGTTTGGTCACACCCGCTGCAGCATTCATTCCCACCGCCATGCGGTCGATCCACCCGCCCATCGACGCCCAGCCGCTCCACCCGTTGTTCGGGGCGGTCTGCCACACGTGCCACAACGCGTGGTCCGAGCCGATGACGAACACCTCAAGGCGACCGTCGGCGTTGCAAGCAACCACCGGGGAATCGATCCACCCACCCATCGACGCCCAGTCGCTCCACCCGTTGTTCGGGGCGGTCTGCCACACGTGCCACAACGCATGGTCCGAGCCGCGTGCGAAAACCTCGATACGCCCGTCGGCATTCTGGCCAACGGCCAGCCTGTCGATCCACCCGCCCATCGTCGCCCAGTCGCTCCACCCGTTGTTCGGGGCGGTCTGCCACACATGCCACAACGCGTGGTCCGAGCCGATGACGAACACCTCAAGGCGACCGTCGGCGTTGCAAGCAACCACCGGGGAATCGATCCACCCACCCATCGACGCCCAGCCGCTCCACCCGTTGTTCGGGGCGGTCTGCCACACATGCCACAACGCATGGTCCGAGCCGCGTGCGAAAAGCTCCAAACGGGAACCCGCTGCGCCGTCCACAATCCCCTCAGGGGCCCACATTTCCGCGTCGAGACCGCAGCTTCCATAACTCATCCGGAAGTATCCGTTCTCTCCCCAGCCAGTTCCCCACGAGTTCTTCGCGATCCAGCAGCTGTTGCTGTCGTCATATCCCACGATGCAAATGCAATGCCCACCAATAACATTGCCGGCCGTCGTGGCATCGTAGCTGTACACGCCTCCGGCGTAGTGATGGTAGAAGTCCTCATACACCGTGAAACACGCCGTCACGGGGCCCACTGTGGATACGAACTCTTTCATCGCTGAAAGGTCTGTCAGTTTGTGCCACCCAGTGATCTTGGTCAGGCCATTTTCCCAACCATCACAGACGTTGCACGCTTCGTTTGCACCCGTGTACGCGTAGCAACTTTCGTCCACGATGCCCTGCTGCAACCCATCGAAGGCTTCGTCAGGCCACCAACCACCGTCTGGGCAGGCGCCAGCACCGTGCGATGGCCCCCAGCAGTACCACAGGTGAGCCTCAGACAAGTCGACACTCGACGTGGGAGCACCTCGAGTGATGCGAACCAGGGATTCCATCGCAGCCACTGCGCCGAAGGCGACGCATGAGCCACAGCCACCCTGGTTCGTTACCGGAGTGACGTAACTCTGCCCTCCCCTATCCCGCCAGTCGAACGCCGCTGGGGCTGCTGCTGCGGCGCTGCTCAGCTCGAGCCGGGCCGCAGCTTGAACGGCAACCCGTTCGGCTTCCTCCAGCGCCAGGTCGTTCGGCCCTGGAACGTAGCCCAAGTGACTCTTGGCCTGTTCTTCAGTATCACTTGAATTGGATGTGATTCCCGCATCCCATTGAAGGCCGAGCTCGGCAATCTGGTCTTGAAGGGCTGAAAGCTGCACGGACATGGAAATGCCTCACTTCTTTAAAAAATCGCGGTCGTCCCGCTAGACACGTCGGCCGCTTCCCCGAAACAACCACTGTCCCAAGTCCGCCCGACCGCCCGTAAGCAACGTACGCCCGAGCTAAAGCAGAGTCAAGGGCATGAAAGGACTGAGCCTGAATCCATCGCTCACAGAAAGTGTCTTTCTGAATTGGGAAACGGTTGGCTTTGAACACCGTCATTCTCCCAGACAGGAAGACACTTTCGGCGTATCAGCGACCCCGTCCACCCCAATCAGACCGGTGGATTCAGGCTCAGCCTTGGACGCGCCCCAGATCGGCCAACGCGTCGGGAATCGAACCCTCCAACACGCCCGCTTCCTCGACGACCGCCTCCAGCCACGGCGGGCGCACCCGGGCCGACACCCACAGCGGGTGGGCATCAGGGTGAGCTGTCAGCACGAACCGGGCGAAGGCCTGCGCGTAGTCCTGGGGCCGCACATCGGTCGCCAGCTCGGCCAACGCCCACGGGTCGGGCGTACCCTCCCAGCGCTCCGCCGGAGCGACGATCGATGGGCTGCCCGGCTCGGTGCCGCCGCCGGCGATGCCCGGGCCATCGGCCAGCACGACGCCGTGCACCGCGTCGGTGCGCAGGCCGGCCAGGATCAGGGCGACATAGGCGCCCAGGCCGCGGCCCAAGAGCACCGCCGAGCCCAGGTGCCGCAGCGCAGCGTCCGCGTCGGCCACCAGGACCTCCGACGTGTAGCCGCCTCCGCTGGGTATCGACGATGCCCCGTGGCCGGTGAAGTCCAGCCCGTAGATGGCACCGGGCCACTCCTCGACGATCGAACGGGGCGGATCGGAGGGTGTCGACTCGCCCAGGCCGTGGAGGAGGAGCAGGTTGGGGCCGTCGGCGTCGACCAGACGGTGCAACGCCAGCTCGATGCGTCCGTGGCGCAGCACGGTCGCCGATGCAACGGCGGATTGAAAAGCAGCGGACGGTGTGGTCACGACAGGAACTCCAAGATCAGGTCGGCCACCCGCTCGGGGGCTTCGATGTGCACGAAGTGTCCGACGCCGTCCAGCGTCTCAAACCGGGCGCCGGGCGGCAGGTAGGCCTCGACGTCCCCGGGACGCGTGCCCCACCCCATCTCCTCGAGTTCCAGGCCGAGCACGCCCAGGAACGGCACCCCGAGGGCGGGCAAGCGTGCCATCGACCATTCCGGTCGCCACGGGCCCAAGCCGCCCATGCGCAGGGTCGGATCGATCTTCCAGCGCCAACCGTCGGTGTCCTGCCGTGCCCCGACCGTGACCAAATATTGCAACCACTCGGGCGACATGCGGATGTTCATGCGGGCCCGCCGTTGGGCCAGGCCCTCGATCGTGCCGGGGCGTCGCTGCTTGCCCTCGAGAGATGCCCGATGGTCGAGCCAGCCGAGGGCCGCCTCGCTCATCATGGCGTTGCGCTGCTCGGCGACGTCGGGGACGAAGCGGCGTGACGGCAACCCGTCGAGGTTGACCAGCTTGCTCAACCGATGCGGCAGCACCTCGGACAGCTGCATGGTGAGCACGCCACCCTTGGAATGGCCGATCCACGGCATCGCTTCGTCGGTGGTGCTGTGCACGACGGCGGCGGCATCCCGGGTATCGGCGTGCCACGAGTACAGGTCGGCGTGATCGGAGTCGCCGTGACCCCGCTGGTCCCAGCTGACCACCCGCCATCCGGCCCGGGCCAGAATCGGTGCGAACACGTTGAGTGTCTCGGCAAAGTCGAACCCGCCATGGGCGAACAACAATGGCGGATCGCCCTCGTCGCCCCACTCGACCACCGAGATGCCGACGCCTGAGGAGTCGACCCGGCGCCGTCGATCCGGCCGGTGCGCCCCGGGATACGCCCCCGCTACGGCGGCGCTCACCGGGACGCTTTGGCCGGTCGCGGTCTCCCCGGGCGGCGGATGTGCTGACACCTCGTTCACTCCATGACCTCGCTGACCGGTGGGCCGCAGCGCCGGCGAGCGATGCGGTTTCGAACCCTGGCACTCCGCGTTTCGCCGACAAACGTGGTGGGTTTCGACGGCCGGCGGAGGACTGCCGGGGAGGGTACACGCAGTCGTCAACGCTGCGTCGGGCCGATGACGGCGTGGTGGGGGTACCATCGACACGCCCGGGGCGCTGACCCTCCCCTCTCCTCCCCACCCTTCGGCCCCCACGCAAGGTTTGTTGTCTATGTCCGACGTTCTCAGTGAGGCGGCCCGGCGCCGCACCTTCGCCATCATCTCGCACCCTGACGCCGGCAAGACCACCCTGACCGAGAAGTTCCTGCTCTACGGCGGCGCCCTGGCGATGGAGGCGGGCTCGGTGAAGGGCAAGGGCGGTCGCCGTTCGGCCACATCGGACTGGATGGCGATGGAGCAGCAACGCGGCATCTCGATCACCTCGACCGTGCTGCAGTTCAATTATCGGGACTGCGTGGTCAACCTGCTCGACACCCCGGGTCACCGCGACTTCTCCGAGGACACCTACCGGGTGTTGGCCGGCTGCGACGGCGCCGTCATGGTGCTCGACGCCGCCAAGGGTATCGAGCCGCAGACCTTGAAGCTGTTCGAGGTGTGCCGCGACCGGGGCCTGCCGCTGCTGAGCTTCGTCAACAAGTGGGATCGGCCGGCGCGCGAACCGCTCGAGGTGCTCGACGACATCGAAAGCCAGCTCGGCCTGATCCCCACGCCGGTGACCTGGCCGGTCGGCGCCGACACCGACTTTCGGGGAGTAATCGACCGGCGCGACCACAGCTACACCCGCTACTCCCGCACGACCGGCGGCGCCCGCATCGCCCCGGAGGAAGACCTCGACCCCGCCCGGGCCGAGGAACTCGACGGCGAGCTGTGGTTGCGCGCCAACGAGGAGCTCGGGCTGCTCGACGAGGTCGGCTCCGAGTTCGATGTCGAGACCTTCCTGGCCGGCATCACCACCCCCACCCTGTTCGGCTCGGCGATGACCAACTTCGGGGTTCGCAAGCTGCTCGACGCCGTGATCGACCTCGTCCCCTCGCCTCGTCCTCGCACGACCGCCGACGGCGGGGCCCGCGCCCTGGACGCACCGCTGTCCGGCTTCGTATTCAAGGTGCAGGCCAACACCGACAAGGCCCACCGCGACCGGGTGGCCTACGTGCGGATCTGCTCGGGTCGCTTTCAACGGGGCGACGTGGCCACCCACGCCCGCACCGGCAAGCCCTTCGCCACCAAGTACGCCCACACCGCGTTCGGTAACGATCGCGAAACGGTCGAGGAGGCCTTCCCCGGCGACGTCGTCGGGCTGGTCAACGCCACCGACCTGCGAGTCGGCGACACCCTCTATCTTGAAGAACCGGTCGAGTTTCCGTCGATCCCGGCGTTCGCCCCCGAGCACTTCCGGGTGGCGCGCCCGGCCGACGTCAGCCGCTTCAAGCAGTTTCGACGCGGCATCCACCAGCTCGACGAGGAGGGTGTGGTGCAGGTGCTGCGCGACCCCGACCTCGGCGATCAGGCCCCGACGCTGGCGGCGGTGGGCCCTATGCAGTTCGACGTCGCCAAATGGCGCCTGGAACAGGAGTTCGGCGCTCCGACCTTGCTCGAGTCCACGCCGTATCAGGTGGCCCGTCAGACCGATGCCGACTCGGCGGTGCCGCTGCGACAGATGTCTGGGGTGACCGTGCTGGAACGCTCCGACGGGGTGCTGCTCGCCCTCTTCGAGAGCCCGTACTGGCTCGACCGGGTGATCGCCGACCAGCCCGAGCTCACGCTCGACCGGCTGCTCGCCGAGGGCGCGCTGCGCGAGCACTGAACGCAAAGCGCTCCAGCAGTTCGCCGAGCCGACGCGGCTGCTCCTGCATCACCTGGTGGCCGACGCCCTCGAGCACGTGGAGCTCGGCCTGGGGCAACAGTCTGGCGATGCGTTCGGCCAGCCGTGGCGGGGTGAGGTGATCGTCGGAGCCGACGATCACCATGGCGGGGCCTTCGTAGGCGCCCAGATCGTCGGTCAGGTCGTGGTTGAGGATGGCCGCACCCGCCTCGACCGACGTGATCGTCGGTACGTCGATGATCATCTGGCGCACCGCCTCGATGGCGTCCGCCGACGGTTCCTTGCCGAAGGCGATCCGGATCAGCGACGCCGACAGGTCGCCGGGCCGCCACAGACGATCGACCGGCACCGCGTTCGCCCGGTCGGCCTTACCGGCCAGCACGCCAGCCCCGGCGCCGAGGTACCCGGCGACAAAGCGGGGCGACACCGACGTGGCGGCGGTGGCCAGAAATACCAGCCCTGCGCTGCGAGCGTCGAGGCGGTCCGCATGATCGACCACGCTTCGACCGATCGCCATGCCGCCCATCGAATGCCCGACGACGATGGCGTCGGACAGGTCGAGGTGTTCGAGCACCTCGACAAGATCGCGCCCGGCCGCCTCGAGGGTGACGCCGTCAGTGCCGGCCTCGGAGCCGCCGTGACCTCGCATGTCCCAGGCGATCACCCGGAAGCGATCGGACAGCAGGTGAAACAGCGGGCTCCACACCCACCATTGCAACGTCACGCCGTGCAACAGCACCAGCGGTTGACCGCTGCCCGCCTCGACGAGGTGCAGGGTTCCGCCGTCACTGGTCGCGATGCGGTGGTGCGTCACGTTTTCGGGTGGCACCATCAACTCGTCGAGATCGATATGGTGCCGACGGCGGATCCTTGTGCCGGCGACGTGGACGGCGGCCACCGCTGCGAGGGCACCGAGGCCCACACCTCCGATGATGGCTGCTCTGCGACGGTCCACGTCCCAACCGTATCGAGGCCACTCGGCAGCCTGCTCACGGGCACCCGAACGCGTTCTGGTCGGGCGACCCGGAAACCTGCGCTTGACCATTGATCGTCCTATCGTGTCGCCGATGAATACTCCCGCCGGCTGGTACCCCGACCCGTCCGACCCGTCCGCACAGCGCTACTGGGACGGGTCGCAATGGACTGCGCAAACCCACGCGGTTTCGATCACGGCGGCAACGCCCACCTCTGCGTCCCGACCCAGTGATGACCCGACCCGAGCCACCGTCGGGGCGACCGCAGCGGCACCCGGCACCACCACCCCCGGCAACACGCTGGTGGCCGGGATCCGCACCGACCTGTTGAGCGATGCGCGCTACGCCGAGGTCGGCTCGGGTCAGCGGGTGGTCAAGCAGAACAGCCGGCTGCTCAAGGTGGTGCTGGGTGAGGATCTGCTGGCCAAGCAGGGTTCGATGGTGGCCGTGCAGGGCAACATCGATTTCGACCATGAAGGCTCCAGCATGGCCAAGTTCATGAAGAAGGCCGTCACCGGTGAAGGCCTGGCCCTCATGCGCTGCAAGGGGCAGGGCGAACTGTTTCTGGCTGACCAGGGCAACCAGGTGCACATCATCCACCTCGAGGGTGGCGGCCTCACCGTCAACGGCCGCAGCATCCTGGCTTTCGAGCCGACGCTCACCTGGGACATCGAGCGGATCAAGGGCGCCGGCATGGCCGCCGGGGGGCTGTTCAACACCCGCCTTGAGGGACGCGGCTGGGTGGCGATCACCACCGATGGCGACCCGGTGGTGCTGCGCACCGACGCCCCGACGTTCGTCGACACCGATGCCGTCGTGGCCTGGAGCTCCAACCTGCAGACCGGCCTGAACCGCACGATGAAGGCCAAGGCGGCCATCGGCCTCGGCTCGGGCGAGGCGGTACAACTCACGTTCCAAGGCGACGGTATCGTCATCGTGCAGCCCTCCGAAGGGCGCTCCATCGCAAACGCCTGACGAACCGGTCGAACGCTGGACCATCCATTGGAGGATCAGCACCGAGACCGGAGTATCATGGGCAATTCATTGGGGCTGTAGCTCAGTTGGCTAGAGCACCTGCTTTGCAAGCAGGAAGTCACGGGTTCGAGTCCCGTCAGCTCCACTTCAGTCGAGGCAGTTTTCAACCCAGGGCGACGGATCGGCGGTCCTACCCCCCGGTCTACTTGGCCGGTTCGGCGGGGGTGGCACCGCCGGTCCCTGGCGCCGCCGCCGTCACGGGGTGAAGGCCAGGTTGTTGACGACGGCCCGACCTAGCGTCACGTCGCCGCCAAGGGTGACCGCATCGGGGTGAGCCTCGATCAACGACGCGGCGCCGACGCGGCCGCCGCACAGCCGCATGAACGTGTCCACATCGACCTCGACCGTGGCCGTCGGGTTGCCGGAGCTGCCCGGGTCGATGAGCGCCGCCCGCTTCTTGCCCGACACGTCGTTGACCTGGACGACAAACGACGCCTCGGTGGGCCCGACGACGTCGATCGCCACCACCGCGCCGACCGGGGCGTCGGCCCGCTTGCCGACGACCAGCGGCAGGGCCCTACCGGCATTGTTGGCAAGCACCGAGGCCACCACCGGCCCGGACAGGTGCCCGGGCATGTCGAGCGCGTGGCGAACGTCCTGTTCGTGCATCCACAGATCGAACAACCGGATCACCATGAAGTCGCGGTAGGTGCCGGGCCCGGCGGGCGTCCACGACTCCTCGTCGAACTTCTCGGAGCCGAAGCCCTCCAAGGCGCTCTGTCGCTCAGCGAGGGTGTCGTGGAGTTCGGAGCGCACCTCCGTCGGGGTGCGGTTGCGGCGCAACTCGACCGGTGCCTCGACCATCCGAGAGAAGTCATCGTCGACGTGCGCCAGGTGATCGACCGAGGGCGTGTCCTCGCTGTGCCCCAACATGCCCCGTTCCACGCCGATCATGTGGCTGAAACAGTCCTGCACCGTCCACCCCGGAAGGTCCGTCGGCCCAGCCCAGGCTTCGTCGGGGACCTCGTCGGCAAGGGCCCGCACGGCGGCGAACTGCTCGGACAGCAGAGCCACCACCTGTTCGCCTGTTCCGCGTGCCTGGCTGGGTTGGTCGTGATCGGTCATGCGCGCCCCCGGGTCATCGTCTTGGTCGTCTCGCGACCGTAGTGGCGACGCCGTGTGATCGGCGGCTGTCCGCTGGCGCTCGGGCCATACGCTGATGGCGTCGTCCGAACGCGGGCGCAACGACGCCCTGAACGGAGACCTGATGGCGAGAAGGATCATCGTGTTGACACCAGACGGCAAGATGCCGCTGCTCACCGAAGTAATGACACACGACGAGGCCCAGCTTCAGTCCCACCTCAACGAACACCCCACGATGATCCCCATCGAGGAGTTCGGTTGGTCGGGTCCGTTGATGGTGGTCGGCCGCGAGTGTTCACTGCCATCGGGAGCTCCCGACCTCGTCGCAATCGCGCCCAGCGGACAGATCGGCACATCGGAAATGAGCGGGGTCGGGCCGGGTGTGGGGGTCCGCGTGCGCGGTACAGGGGCTCTGCAAATCTGAAGGTGTTGAGCCGATCAGATGATGGAGAGCCCCTGTGGAAACTGATGCTACGCGTATGTGCGAGCTGCTTGTCGGACTTGGTGACGTTGATGTCCTCGGGGTTGACGACGCTGGCGGCGACTTCGTTGAGGTGACGGTCCAGACTCGCACTAGCCGGGCGTTCTGTTCCGACTGTGGTGTGGCTGCGACGTTGAAGGAATACCAGCCGACGATGCTGGTCGACCTGGCTTGTTTCGGCCGGCCAGCCCGGCTGTGTTGGCGCAAACGCCGGTGGCGGTGCCCCGAGGCGCGCTGTCCGGCCGGGTCATGGGTCGAGGTCGACCACGCCATTGCGTCGCCACGCCAGCGTCTCACCCGCCGGGCCGGCATGTGGGCATGTGTCCAGGTCGGCCAGCACAGCCGCACCGTGTCTGAGGTCGCCGGTGAGCTCGGTGCTGACTGGCACACCGTCAACACCGCCGTGACCGCTTGGGGACAAGCGCTTCTCGACGCTGATGTCGACAGGATCGGCACACCCGACGCGATCGGGATCGACGAAACACTCGCGGTCCGACGGGGCCCGTTTCGCACCCAGGAATGGTTGACCGGGATCGTCGATGTCCGTGCCGGACGGCTCCTCGATGTCGTGGCCGGCCGCAACTCTGCCGGGCCGATCGAGTGGTTCACCAACCAAGGACAGGCGTGGTGTTCGAGCGTGAAATGGGCGGCGCTCGACCTGTCCGGGCCCTACCGGCGGGTCTATGACATTGCGCTGCCCAACGCGACACAGGTCGCCGATCCGTTCCACGTCGTCAAGCTTGCCAACCTGAAACTCGATCTGGTTCGTCGACGGGTTCAGACCGAACAGCTCGGCCATCGGGGCCACAAGGGTGACCCGCTCTACCGGGCCCGCAAGCTGCTGGTCATCGCCGACGAGCGGCTGCCAGAGGACCGCAAAGAACGCCTGCGAGGCCTGCTGCTGGCCGGTGATCCTGACGGCGAAGTTCGCACCGCGTGGATCGCGAAAGAGTGTGTACGCGACATCTATTTGACGCGGGATCCCGACACCGCCCTGGCGTGGGTCACCAGGCTCGCAGCCGACCTCCAAGACGAGGCGCCACCGGAGATCCGCCAGCTCGGCCGGACACTGCAACGCTGGTCCCACCAGATCGCAGCGTGGCACCACTCGTGGGTGTCCAACGGCCCAACAGAAGCCGTCAACAACCTGATCAAACGCGTCAAGCGAGCCGCGTTCGGGTTCCGCAACTTCGCCAACTACCGGATCCGAGCGTTGCTCTACGCCGGCGGCCCCAACTGGGACCTACTCCCAACCCTCAACCCCGCTGAAATCCGATGAGCCGACAGATCCTGGTCGCCGAGTTCAAGACCGGACCCAAGAACCCCGATTTCCGCGGCGCCCTCGCCCAGGCGATGGACTACGGCGCCGACCTGTGGGGCATGTCCTATGACGAGTTCGAAACGACGGTGGCCCTGCAGTACTTCGGTGGGGCGTACTGCCCGAACGGTGCCCCAAGCCGCCATGCTGGATCTCTCTTCGATGCCGCCGAAGCCACGTGGGGCGACTCCTGGCCGGAGGAGGACCGAAGCCAATTCTGCGAGCGCGTCCGGGTGGCGCTAGATGCGGGTCGATTTCACTTCGCCGTCGTTGCGCAGCGCTTTACCTCCACGATGGAACGAACCGCCGAGTATCTGAACAGCACCGGAACCGGCGCCGGCGTCTACTTGGTGGAGTTGATCCACTTCACCAACGGAGCTGGGCTGGAAGCCTTCGAGGCGCGCACCGTATTGAAGCCGGCCGCTACAACGACGAGAGCATCAAGCTCCTCGATCCTGAACCGAGCGCAGTTCCTTGAGAAGGAAACCGACGCTCACCATCGGGCCTGGCTCGACGAGTTTCTCGACTTCTGCGAGGGGCAGGGCCTCCTTATCAACTGGGGCACCGTCGGCGCTTCCATCCGGGTGGCGACGAGCGATCGTCCCGAAGCGCTCTCGGTGGCGTGGGTATTTCCTACCGGCCAAACTGGCTGGCGCAGCCTGACCGACCTCACGCTGGGGTATGACCCGGCATCAGCTCTCGCCACGCCGAGCATCGCTTCGGCGCTGACGGACTATGAGGCCGGGATCTCGGCGCTGCCCGGCGGGCTGCCCACCAAGCCCAACGCACTGGTAGGTCGAACGTTTGGGGTCGACGCAACCATCGAACACGCCTCAGCCCTCCGGACCCTGCTGTCCGATCTGGCTCACGTGGCTGCGTCCGCATGAGCATGAGTCCGACGGCCATCGAGGGTCGCCACCGGCACCGTCGACGGATTCCGCTTCTCTCCTCGAGCCGATGACGAACAGGCGACTGGCATCCCGCTACCGCAGCGGGGGAGAGTGAAGGCGGTCGTCAGCCGCTGCGGCCGCACCGCCTGTGAGGATCCAGTGACCCGAATCGACCCACGCACCGGCCGCCCGCGCCCGACCCGGCCCAGCGGCGAGCCGCCCACGACCATGACCCAGCTGGGTATCACCTCGTATCGCATCCTGTTCCGCGGGGCGACGCGGCGCTGCCCGGTGTGCGGTTCGGGCCACCTGTTCTCCAAGTGGTTCAACCTGGCCAAGCACTGCCCCCGATGCGGGCTGCGCTTCGAGCGGGAGCCCGGCACCTTCATCGGGGCGATCGGCATGAATACGATCGTGACGTTTGCATCGCTGATGGGCGTCGTCGCCATTGGGGTGGTGCTCACCCAACCGGACATCCCGACCGTGCCGTTGACCGTGGTCGCGGTGAGCTGGGCCATCTTCGTGTCGCTGGCGGGTCTGCCGTTCACCAAGGCTCTTTGGCTGGCGATCGACCTGTTGTTGTCGCCGCTGCGCGACGACGAGGCCCCACATGCACCTCGGGTGCTGCCGAGTGGAAACTCGCCGCGGGCCGCCAAGGCCCGCACAAAACCCAAGGTGCCGGCACGGCCCGACTTGAACTGAACCCTCCGGCCGACGGGCCAGCGGCCCACCCCGTCGGCAGTGCTCAGGCGTACATCGAGTCGATCTCGTCCTGATAGCGGGCCAGGATGCCCCGACGCTTCAGCTTGGAGGTCGGGGTCAACACGTCGGAGTCCGGCTCCCACTCGTCGCCGAGGATCACCCAACGCTTCACCGCCTCGGCGCTGTTGAACCCGTCCATCGCCTCGGCGACGCCCTCGTCGATGTGGGCCCGCACCTGCTCGTCCTGAGCCAGGTCGTCGAGCGACTCGAACTCGATGCCCTGCTTCTTGGCCCACACGGGGGCCACATCGGGGTCGAGCACCAACAACGCAGAGACGAACTTGCGTTGATCCCCGATGGCGGCGGCCTGGCCGACGATGTCGATCATCTTCAGCTCGGCCTCCAGGTTGGCGGGGCTGATGTTCTTGCCCCCGGCGGTGACGATCAGCTCCTTCTTGCGATCGACGATCGTCAGGTATCCGTCCTCGTCAATCGTGCCGATATCGCCGGAATGGAGCCAACCATCGATGAGCGTTTCGGCGGTCTTTTCGGGCTGGTTGAGGTAGCCGACGAACACGTTGGAACCCCGGAAGATCACTTCGCCATCGTCGGCCAGTGCCACTTCGGATCCAGGGATCGCCGGCGCTCCCGTCACCTTGGGCTTCTCGACGGTGAAGGTCATCGGGCCGCTCGACTCCGACATGCCGTAGACCTCGCACAGGTTGATGCCGATCGCCCGGAACCACGACAACAGTTCCTGGGAGATCGGTGCGGCGCCCGAAACGGCCAGCATCATCTCGTCGAAGCCCAGCAGCGCCCGGATGGTGGAAAAGGCAACCTCGTCGAGGAAGTTCCAGGTGGCGATCTCGTCCTCGGTTGCAGTCCCCGCGTCCATCTTCACCATGATCGGCAGCGCTGCCTCGACCGCCTCGGCCACCTGGCGCTCCTTCTCCGGGTCGGCGGACAGGGCGGCGCTGATGCCGGCGTGAATCTTCTCCCAGACCCGGGGCACGCCGAACATAATCTGGGGGTGCACCGCCCCGATGTGGGTGGTGAGCTCGGAGAACTCCGGGCAGCAGATCACCTGGAAGCCCAAGATCGTCTGGGCATAGTGCGAGACCATGCGTTCGGCGACGTGGGCCATCGGAAGATACGACATCACCTTGACGCCGGCGGTCTCGTCGAACGGGAAGGTCTCGCGCAGCGACTCGCCGGTCCACACCACGTTGAGGTGGTTCAACATGACACCCTTGGGGTTACCGGTGGTGCCCGAGGTGTAGATGACGGTGACCAGGTCCTCGGGCGACGCGTTGGAGACCTCGACGGACAGGTCGACCGGGTCGTGGCCCATGAAGTCGTCCCATGCCACCGTGCCGTCGCCCCCGTCGTGCAGCGTGACGATCGACTCGAGCGCCGGCAGCCGGTCGCGAGCTGACTGGAAGCGATCGAGAAAGCCCTGATGCTCCAGTACGGCCACCTTGGCCTCACAGTCACCGACCAGGTAGGCGATCTGATCGGCCGAGGAGCTGTTGTAGATCGAGATCGGGGTGGCACCGAGGAAGACGGCCGCCATGTCGACGATGTGAAACTCGGGCATGTTGCGCATCATGATCACCACGCGGTCACCCGGGCCCACCCCCAACGCCCGCAGCCCCGCAGCGGCGATCGCCACACGATCGGCGTATTCGGCGAACGTCAGCTGCAACCAGTCCTCGCCCGACATCCAGCGAAGCGCCACCAGATCGCCATGCTCGGCCAGCGTCGCCATGAACGCGGTCGGCACGGTCTGACCCTCGACTCGGCTCAGGATCTCTTGGTCGGTTAGCGGCATGGTGGTCCTCCCCGTGGCACCCGTTCGATGCGGATGCTCGTCTACGTCTGAGAGCAGGGTAGTCGCGCTGATGTGCGTTGGGTCACAGACCGCCGTGACAACCCGTGGTTGACCCCCTCCCCCGGGCTGAGGAAGACTTGACCGTCCGGTCAAGAGGCCGTTTCAGCCAGCAACGATCACCACCATCGGGAGTACTCCATGCCAAACGCAGTCATCGTCGATGTCGTCCGCACCCCAGGGGGAAGGCGCAACGGTGTCCTGTCGGGTTGGCATCCGGCCGACCTGGCCGCCGAGGCGCTGAAGGCGCTCCAGGAGCGCAACGGCCTCGATCCGGCGATCGTCGACGACGTCATCGTGGGCTGCGTCATGCAGGTGGGCGCCCAGGCCCTCAACGTGGGCCGCAACGCCGTCCTCGCCGCCGGCTGGCCCGATACGGTGCCGGCAACCACGATCGACCGGCAGTGCGGGTCGTCCCAGCAGGCCTACACCTTCGCCGCCCAGGGCGTGATGGCCGGTGCGTACGACGTCGTCGTCGCCGCCGGTGTCGAGGAGATGAGCCTGGTGCCGATGGGCGCCTCGGTCTCCAAAGGCGTCGGGTTTCCCTTCACCGAGGGCATGAACGACCGCTACTCCGAGCAGGGTGGGCTGGTCCCGCAGGGCATCTCCGCCGAGATGATCGCCGACCAGTGGGGCCTGAGCCGCGAAGACCTGGACGCCTTCGGTGCCCGGTCCCAGCAGTTCGCCGAGCGTGCCCGTGACGAGGGCCGCTTCGACAACGAGATCATCCCGGTGCAGGGTCGCCGCCGCGACAAGGAGACCGGCGACGTCACCATCGAGGATGCCCCGGTGACCGCTGATGAGGGGATCCGCCCCGGAACCACCGCCGAGGGCCTGGCCAAGCTGAAGCCCGCCTTCAAGCCCGACGGCAAGGTGACCGCGGCCAACAGCTCGCAGATCACCGACGGCGCCTCGGCTGCCCTGATCATGAGCGAGGAGAAGGCCGCCGAGCTGGGGCTCACCCCGCGGGCCCGTTTCCACGCCTTCTCGTTGGCCGGCGTCGACCCCGTGACCATGCTGACCGGACCGATCCCATCGACACGGAAGGTGCTCGAGCGCGCCAACATGAGCATCGACGACATCGACCTGTTCGAGGTCAACGAGGCCTTCGCCTCGGTCGTGCTGGCCTGGAAGGCGGAGATGGGCCTCGACGATGAGACCTTCGACGCCAAGGTCAACGTCAACGGCGGCGCCATCGCCTTGGGCCACCCGCTGGGCGCATCGGGCACCAAGCTGCTCGCCACCCTGGTGAACGAGCTGGAGCGCACCGGCGGCCGCTACGGCCTGCAGACGATGTGCGAGGGCGGTGGCCTGGCCAACGCCGCCATCATCGAGCGCCTGGGCTGAGCGCCCCGCCCCCATGCCCGCTGACTCGGCCTGGTCCGCTGTCAACGGGAGCGGCGGTGTGTCCGGAGCAGGGCGCCGGGCCAGACTGGTGACGTGGACGACACGACCCCAGCGCTGAGCCCGGCGACCCGGCCGTCAGCCGACGAAGCGCCCAGCCCGGCCCCGGCTGGGCACTCGCGGCTTCGCGCCTGGGCATTCAGGGCGGCTTTCGGCGCGGCCGTCTGGGGGGCGATGGTCGGCATCTGGGGCGTCGGCCCCTGGCGCGCTGTCATCGCCGTGATTGCGATCGGCCTGCTGTTGTTTCCGGGCATCGCCATGGCCCGTTCGGTTGCCACACCGTTGCCGCCGCCGCCCGACCCTGGGACGCTGCGCAAGGTGAAGCTGGTGTACCGCTGCAGCCTGTGCAGCACCGAGGTGCGCATGACCGCCGCGCTCGAAGAGGATCCCGAACCTCCCCGCCACTGCATGGAGGACATGGACCTGATCACGCCGAAGGAGTAACCCGATCGCGCCGACCCCCTCCGAACCGGTTATCCCCACCTGTGGATAAACCTGGGGTTAAGTGACACCGGTGTAACTTCACACCCCGCCTGGCGTCACTCCCCTACCCTCGCCCGGCGATATCGGTCGGGGTTGTGCTCAGCGGTACTGGGTGGCGGTCATGATGCCCGCCAGGATGGCGACCAGGCCGCCGATCAGGTACCAGCCGTTGGCACCGTTGCTCGTCCCGGGCAGAATCTCGGCGTAGTTCAAGATGATCGCCAGTCCGCCCGCACCGATGAACGTCCACATCATGGCGGGCACCCACCATGGCGAGGGCATGTCGACAGGGCTCGGCGGGGTGTAACGGCGGGACTCGGCATGCTCGGTGACCCGCTTCGACCGACGCGTGGCGTCAGAGGCTGCGGTGCCCGGCTTCGACGGCCTCTGGTCGGCGCCGGTCGAGGTATCGCTTGCAGCACCCGTCGAGGGTGCCTTAGCGGGGGCTGCGGCGCCTGCCTTGGGGGTCACTCGGCGAGAATGCTCGCCCTCAACTCGACGTTTGGTGGGCTTGGCCATCGCCTCAGCCTACCGGCCCACACCGCCTGCACGGGTAGCCTGCCCCCGTGCCTGCCCACGCTGCGTCCGCCCCCGCACCCGCCGTCGGGGCGACGCCGACCGGCATCGTCGTCATCGACAACTACGACAGCTTCACCTACAACCTCGTCCAGTACCTGGGCGAGCTCGGGGTCGCACCGCAGGTGTTTCGCAACGATGCGGTGACCATCGAGCAGATTCGTGCCCTCAGCCCCGCCGGGGTTGTGATCTCGCCTGGTCCCGGGCGGCCCCCGCAAGCGGGGATCTCGAAGGCGGTGTTCCGGGAGCTCGGCGGCGAGGTACCGATCTTCGGCGTCTGCCTCGGCCTGCAATGCGTGGGCGAAGTGAACGGAGCGTCGGTCGTGCGCGCACCGCAGGTGATGCACGGCAAGACCTCGTCGATCGATCACGATGGTCGGGGCGTCTTTGCCGGATTGCCCAACCCGTTGGTGGCCACCCGATACCACTCGCTGATCGTCGACGAGGCCACCGTGCCCGAGCACCTCGAGATCAGCGCCCGCAGCGACGACGGGCTGGTGATGGGCCTGCGCCATCGCCACCAGCTCACCGAGGCGGTCCAGTTCCACCCCGAGTCGATCCTGACCGTCGCCGGCCACCAACTGCTCGGCAATTTTCTGACGCTGGCCGGCCGGCCGGCACCGCAGCCGCCGGTCGTATCCTCGCCCAGCTGATCAGCCCGGGACCGGTGGGGTCCCAGTGACGGGGGGCGGTTGGGTCGTCGGCGGCGGCGTCGGAGGTGGCTGCGTCGTCGGAGGCTCCGTCGGAGGCGGCTGCGTCGTCGGAGGCTCCGTCGGAGGTGGCTGCGTCGTCGGAGGCGCGGTCGGTGGCACCGTGATCAGCACGGTCGGCGGCGGCGGTCGCGTTGTCGGAGGTGGTGGTGCCTGCCCGACGATGAGCTCGATCTCAAACCCGGGGGCCACCTCGGTTTGAGGAGGCACCCCTTGGCTGATCACCCGGCCGTCATCGGGGCTGCCCAGCGGAACGCGCAGAACGAGAACCCTCGCATCCAGCCCGGCGTCGGCCACCTCGCCCTCGGCTCGCTCCCGGCCCAGACCCTCGACCGAGGGCACGCCGACCATCGGGGGCGGACCGGCGATCATCACGTTGACCGCCGAGTTGCGCGACAGCACGGTCCCGACGTTCGGCGACACCTCGAGCACGGTTCCCTCCTCGGCGCCGGCACGGTACTGCGTGTCGAGGTCGCCGGCACCCAAACCGCTTCGGCCCAGCAGGTTGAGCGCTTCCTCCGCCGGCAGGCCGACCATCTTGGGCACCTTGCGCGGGGCGTATCCGGCCGACACGACGATCTCGACCTCGCTGTTCTCCGCAGCCTCGGTGCCCGGCCGCGGACGGGATTCGATCACCTCATTGACCCGCACCGAGTCCGAGTACTGAGGGACCGCCTTGGGCTTCAGCCCGATGGCGCTCACCAGGCGCTGGGCCTCGTCCAACTCCTGGCCAGCCACGTCGGGAACGACGAACTGGGACGGCCCCGACGACGCGACCAGGGTCACCCGCGACCCGGCCGGCAGCTTGGCGCCCTGCAGAGGACGCTGGGTGAAGATGGTGCCTGGGGGGAACTCCTCCAGGTCGTTGGCGCGAAACTCGATCGCTGCCACCAGCCCGCCGGCCTCGACCTCGCGCTGGGCATCGGCCAGGCCCTGGCCGCTGAAGTCCTGAACCTGGATGTCGGGAACGACCACGTCGCGCTCGATGCCGAGGCGTTGGGTGAACGCATCGACCGCCAGCCACATCAACAACACCAGCGCGATGAGCGCCACCGCCAGCGAGGTCCAACGCTGACCACCTTCGACCACCTCGTAGTCGCCGATCTCGGTCACCCGGGTGTGATCTGGCACTCCGGCGGGATCGGTCACCCCGCCGGGTTCGGCGGCACCCCCCGGCGCAGCTGGTTCGGCGCTGGCGGCTGCTTCGGCGTTGGCCACGCCATCCTCGGGCTCGACGTCGACCGGCTGGGTCGAGAGCAGGCTCATCCCGGCGTCCCCCCGCGTGCCACCAAGATCTCGACGACCTGGCCCGGATCCATCAACGTGCCGGCATCGGGCTTTTGGGTCAGCACCTCGCCGTTGATCGGGTCTGACGGACCCACCAACCGGGTTGTGGTCGCCGCCACCAGGCCGATCGACTCCAGGGATTCCAGGGCCTGGGTCTCCTGGGTGCCGACCAGGGTGGGGGCCTTGACCTGAGGGGGTCCATCGCTGACGACCAACTCGACCACGGTGTCCTTGTTCAGGTTCTTGCCCACCGCCGGATCGGTTCGGACCACCGCCCCCTTGGGCAGGAACGGATCCCGTTCCAACGTGACCCCATCGACGACGAACCCGGCGTTGCCCAGGATGAACGCCGCCCCGGCGGCGGGCAGCCTGCGCACCTCCGGCACCTTCCGCTTCTGGGCGCCCTGGGACACCACCAGCGCCAGCGTGTCGCCGGAGCGAACCACTTCGCCGGGCAACGGATCCTGGCGGATCACCTCGCCGGCGACAGCGTCCTCGGTGGGGAACTCGGCAATGTCGAGGGCCACCCCGGTGTCGGCAAAGAGCTTCTCGACCGACCGTCTGGTGGTGCCGACCAACTTGGGTACAACAAACTCCGCCTTGCCCCGAGACACGGTGACGGTGACCTTGCCACCGCGCCGTACCGGATCGCCCGACGGTGGGTCTTGGGCGGCCACCTCACCCCTCGGCACCGTCGCCGAGTAATCGAAGCGGACCGTCGAGTCCAAACCCTCGCGAACGAGCGCCTGGATCGCTTTTGGTTGGGTCAACCCGATCAGGTCCGGGGTTTCCTGAAACCGGTACCGGCCCAACAGCAGGTCGGCCGGGTTGAGCGTCGGCGACAGCGCCAGCAACGGAATGCCGGCGCCCAGGACCAGGAGGAAGCTCAGGACGACCAGCTGGCCGGACTCGAAGCCCCGGCGGCGCAGCTCTGCGAACGTCATCCTTCGCTGGCCGAGCTGTCGATCCGCTGTCACCGGTGCGTCTCCGCGTCCCGACGATGGGGTCGGATCGGTCATGTTCAGTCGCCCGCTGGTAGTTCTGTCGTGGTCGGCGCCACCGTGGTGCTGGGGGGCGGCGATGTCGTCGGCGGCCTCGTCGTCGCCGGGGGACGGGTGACCGGCGGCTGGGTCGCCGGGGGCTCGGTGGCCGGCGGCGCCGTCGTCGGCGCTGCGGTCGGCGGGGCCCGGTAGCTGCCCACCCGCAGGGTGACCGTCGAGTTGGCGTCCACCGACTCGCCACCCTCGGGGTTGGATGACAACACCACCCCGTCCAGCGACGAATCCTCGGTCCGGACCGTTTCGGTCGCCGCCTTGAGGCCCCGCTCCTGGAGGCGCTGGCGCGCCGCCTGCTCGGTGCTGCCCTCCACCGTCGGCACCTTCACGCTCGACGGACCGCTCGACACGAACAGGGTGAGCTCGCTGCCCTGCTCCACACGGCCGGTCGGGTCGGTACGGGTCACCTTGCCGTTGGGCGTGCTGTTCGAAGCCTCCGAGCTGGTGCTGGCCACGACGAACCCAGCCGCCTGCAGCTTGGCCGTCGCCTCGTCCGGGGAGAGCCCGGCCACCTCGGGGATGTCCTTGAGCACCGGGATCGGCACGATGCGCAAGACGACCTTGTCCTTCACCGGCTTCTCGCTGCCCGCCACCGGGTTCTGGCTCACCACGGTGCCCGGCTCACCTTGGGCGCCCTCGGCGTCCTGGGTTTCCACGTTGCGAAATCCCTTGCTCGCCAGCAGCTTCAACGCCTCGTCGACCGGAAGGCCGGTGACCTTGGGAACCTCGACCGGCTCGGCCGAAGGGTTGTAGACCACGGTGACGGTCGAGCCCTCATCGGCCTCGACCCCGGCCGCCGGGTCGGTGCGGTAGACGATGTTCGCCTCGACGTTGTCGTTCGGTTCGGCGACCGCCTCGACGTTGAACCCATCGGCCTCGAGCAGGTCGGTGGCCTCGGCGAGGGGCCGATCGATCACGTCGGGCACCTCCCGGGTGCTGCTGCCGGCGTTGAGCGCGGCGACGATCCCGCCGGCGATCAACGCCGCCAGGATGAGGAGGGCCGCCAGGATGATGGCGAACCGCTTGGAGCGCGACGGCTCCTCCTCCGGAGTCAGTTCGTCGTCGGGGTCCTCCGGGTGCGCAGCGGCCACCACCTGGGTGGCGTCGCCAACACCGGGCGTGGTGGTGACCACCTGCGTGGCGGCCGTGGCGGCGGGTGCGGCCTGCTGGGAGCGCTGCAGCGCCAGCTCGGCGCGCGTGGTCTGATCGGCAAGGAACCGGTGCAGGTCGTCGCGCAGCTCGGTTGCATCGGGGTAGCGGTTGGCCGGGTTCTTGGTGAGCAACCGCAGGGTGATCGCCTCGATGGCGAAGGGAAGGCCGGGCTGGATCGATGCCGGTCGCCGGGGTCGTTCCTGCACATGCTTGTAGGCGATGGCCACGGGCGACTCGGCCTGGAACGGCGGCTGGCCGGTGAGCATCTCGAAGAGCACCGCGCCGAGGGAATACAGGTCCGAACGACCATCCAGCGTGTGGCCCTGGGCCTGCTCGGGCGAAAAGTAGGTGGCGGTACCCATGACCGAGCCGGCCTTGGTCAGCTCGTTGTTGGGGGCCGTCGCCAACCTGGCGATGCCAAAGTCGGTCACCTTGGCCCGCCCGGCTTTGGTCAACATGATGTTGCCCGGCTTGATGTCCCGGTGGATGACCCCCTCCACGTGGGCGAAGCTCAGCGCCTCGGCGACGTCGGCGGCGATCTCGGCCGCCCGGCGGGGATGGAGCGGGCCTTCGGACTTGAGCACCTCGGCCACCGACGGGCCCTCGATGTACTCCATGACGATGAAGTACGTGCCGCCCTGCTCACCCCAGTCGTAAACGCCGACGATGTTGGGATGGTTCAGGTTGCCCGCCGACTTGGCCTCGCGTCGGAATCGCTCGACGAACAGCGGATCGGTGGCGAACTGGGCGAACATGATCTTGACCGCGACCGGTCGATCGAGCACCCGATCGCGAGCGAGCCACACGTCCGCCATGCCGCCCGTGGCCAGCTTGCGGTGCAGTTCGTAGCGATCACTCAGCACCTCGAGTTGCTGCGTCATCGTGTGCCTACACTACCGGTGGCCCGACGCGGTTTTGGGGCATCGGCCCTCCGTTGGCGGGATCCCTTCACGCAGGTGCCTCCCGGGGTGCGCTCTGGCCTCATCAGTTGCCTCCGAGCTGGCCGGGAAGATCGCCCGGCGCCGATACCGGCGCCGGGTTGAGGGCGGTGCGCAGCACCCTCTGGGCGATCGGGGCGGCCACCCGGCCCCCGGTTTGTTCGGAGATGCCCTGCTGGGCCTCGACGATCACCGCCACCGCAACCTCGGCAGCCTCCCCCTCGACGCCGGCGTACCCGACAATCCAGGCGTGCGAGCGGTCCTCGCCGGCGACGGTCTGGGCCGTACCGGTCTTGCCACCCACCTCGAAGCCCTCGATGTCCAAAGCCTCCGCCGTCCCGTCGTCGACCACGCCGTCCATCGCGGTTCTCACCACCGCCGCCTGCTTCTGGTCGAGCGGCCGCTTCCAGATGGCGGGCTCGATCTCGCGCACGACATCGCCTTCGGTGTCGCGTACCTCGGCAACGACGTGGGGCTCCATGACGATCCCCCCGTTGCCGATCGCGCCGGCCACCATCGCCATCTGCAGCGGTGTGGCCCGGGCATCGCCCTGCCCGATCGAAACCTGGGCCAACCCGGCCGTGTTCTCGTACACCGTGCCACCCTCGCCGTCGGGGAAAGGTCCGAGCGGGCGGCCGTAATCGGTGGGGATCTCCGAGGCGACCGCCCCCGGAATGTCGATCGGTGGCTTGGAACCGAAGCCAAAGTCCTCGGCGGTTTCGACCAACTGGTCGGGCCCGACCGTGCGGGCACCCATCTCGGCAAAGCTCGTGTTGCACGACACCCGCAGGATCTCGTCGAGCGGACCGCCGCACAGGGCGCCATCGAAGTTGCGGATCGCCTTGGTGGTGCCGGGAGGTGTCCACTCGGTCAGCTGTGGGTAGGACGGCGTGTCCATGGTGACCGCACCCGAACGCACACCGGCGGAGGCGGTCACCACCTTGAACGTCGAGCCCGGGGCAAACAACTCGCGAAAGGACCTGGCGAGCAGCGGCTTGTCCGGTGACTCGTCGAGCAGGGTCTTCACCCGGATGGCCTCGCTGCCCGTCGAATCGACCAGCAGGTTGGGGTCGTAGGACGGCGTGGACCACAACGCCAGGATCTCCCCGGTCCGGGGGTCGAGGGCCACCACCGACCCGCGCCGGTCGCCCAAAGCGTCGCGTGCGGTCTCCTGAACGTCGTTGCGCATCGACAACACGACGTCGCCCGTCGTCCCCTCGGAATCGAACAGGTTGGTGAGCGCCCGCAGTTCGAACGCGCCCGACTGGCCGGACAGGTCGTCGCCGTAGCTGCGCTCGACGCCGGTCGACCCCAGCCCGAGCGTGAAGTAGCCCGTGACCTGGGCAAACAGCTCGCCGGTCGGATAGTTGCGTTGGTACTCGAAGCCGTCGCCTCCGGTCTCGGTGGTGAAGGCCAGCACCGTGCCGTCGGAGGTTTGGATCTTGCCTCGCGGGCGATCGAAGTCTCGAAGCACCTGGCGGTTGTTGCCCTCGCGCGCGTTGAGGTCGCCCGCCGAGTACACCTGCACAACGTTCAGCCGCACAAACAGCGCCGAATACAGCACCAATATCCCCACCGCCAGCCGCCGGATCTGGACGTTCACACGTTCGTCCCCACCCGGACCCGGCCGCCGCGAGCCGTTCCCTCGGCACGGGTCGAGACCTCATCGGAGGTTCGCAGCAGCAGTGCCACCAACACGTAGTTGGCGATCAGCGACGAACCTCCATAGGACAGGAACGGCAAGGTGATGCCGGTCAAGGGCAACACCCGCAACAACCCGCCGAGGATGACGAACGCCTGGAAGCTCAGCGACACGGTCAGTCCTGCAGCCAGCAGCTTGTGATAGGGGTCATCGGCCCGCATCGCAATGCGAAAGCCGGCGCCGGCGATCAACAGAAATGCCGCCAACACGGCCGTCGAGCCGAAGATCCCCAACTCCTCGCCGATGATCACGAAGATCGAGTCGGTGGCGACGAAGGCCTTGCCCAAGCCCTGGATGCCGTAGCCCCGGCCCAGCCCCTGCCCGCCGATGCCGCCCCACGCCAACGCGTAGGTTCCCTGAACGATCTGAAAGCCAGAGCCGTCGGCCAGGTCCCAGGGGTTCAACCAGGCCGCCACACGGTCCTGCACGTGACCGAGTTGAGTCCACGCCAGCGTGGCACCCACACCGAACAACAGCCCGCCGACCACCGGATAGATCAGGCGCTCGGTGGCGATCCACAGCATCGACAGGAACAGAACGAAAAACAACAACGCCGAGCCCAGGTCGGTTTGCACGACCATGATCAACAGGGCGACTCCCCAGGCCAGCAGCACCGGGGCCAAGAACTTGGGAGCGGGGAGGTGCAACGGGCCCACCCGCCAGTTGGTCAGCCCGAGCAGTTCCCGGTTGGTCACCAGATAGGTGGCGAAGAACAGGATCAGGGCGATCTTGGCGAACTCGGCGGGCTGCACCGAGAAGGGGCCCACGCCGATCCAAATCCGGGCTCCGTTGATCGTCTTGCCGATCACGGGCAGCAGGGGCAACAACAACAACCCGAGGCCGAGAAACAACAACGTGTAGCCGTAGTCCGCCAGGCTCTTGACCCGTCGCACGAGCGCCAGCGTCGCTACGAACGCCACCACACCCGCCGCGGTCCAACCGGCCTGGCGGACGGCCAGGTCCTGGTCGATACGGGCGATGAACACGTAACCGAGCCCGTTGAGCAGTGCCACCACCGGCAGGATGATCCCATCAGCGTTGGGGGCCAGACGTCGCACCGCCAGGTGCGCGATCAGCACCAGGACGACGATCATGACGAGGAACGGCACCACATCGGCGGGCAACGAGGCCCGGCTGCCCAGGCCGGCCAGGGTGTAGGCGGCGCCAATGATCACCAGGCCCAGCAGGATCAGGCCGAGCTCGGTGGTACGTCGGTCCTTGCCGTTCATGCAGGGCCGTTCATCTAGGGCGCGCCCATCGGCGGGCGGGCCACCGGGCTCCGCAGCGAGTTCGCCTTGGTCGTGACGCTTGGCTGTGGGGCGGTGGTGGCCGTCGGCGGCTTGAGGGTCGTCGCCGTCGGCTTCTTGGTCGTCGCCGTCGGCTTCTTTGTCGTCGTCGTGGCCCGGGTGGTCGTCGTCGCCCGTTCGATCGCGCGGTTGCGCAGGTTCTCCACGTACTGTTCGGCCGCGTTCAGGCTGCCGACCACCTTGCCCCCGTCCATCTCCAGCAGGTCGGCCTGCTCGAGGTCGTCGGGCCGCAGCGTCGAGCGCTCAGCGACCGTCGGCTCCAGCCACAGGAAGCCGCCGGGTCGTCCCTGGTAGATCGTCACCTGGTCGTCGGGCGAGAGCGCGACGAACCATGACATGCGCCCCCACATGCCCACGCCGGCCGCCGCCACCCCAAACGTGACGATGATCGCCATCAGGAACGCAAGGGTTCGCAACAGCGAACGGGTCGGCGCCGCCCCGACCGGTTCGGACACCTCGTCGGCGTCGGCCCCATCGTCGTCGGCGGGAACACGATCCGCATCCTGGTTTGGGGGACCGACTTCGGGCGAGAGCGCCGGGGGGAGCGGTTCGTCGGGTTCCTCCGGCGCTCGTGCGCCGACCGGAACGGCCACCTCGCGGGTGGCGTCGTCGGCTCGTGCCCGCGCCGCCTGGTCGGCGAAGAGCACCTGCGTGAGTCGATCCTCGACCGGAGAGCTGACGGCGTCGGCCTCGACGTCGACGACCACCACGGTGATGTTGTCCCGCCCTCCCCCCTCGTTGGCCGCCTCGACCAGGCGGTCCGCCGCCGCCTGCGGATCGGCGTTGCTCTCCAGGATCCCGGCGATCTGCACGCCGGAGACCTCGTTGAACAACCCATCGCTGCACAGCACCAGGCGGTCGCCGTTTGCCGGCGTGAGCGTCCACGCGTCCAGGTCCACCTCGGAGTCAACCCCAAGCGCGCGCAACACCACGTTGCGCTGGGGGTGGGTGAGCGCGGCCTCAGCGGTGATCTCACCCCGGCGGACCATCGTCTCGACCAGCGAGTGGTCCTCGGAGAGCTGCTTGAGCACGCCGGCGCGGTACAGGTAGATGCGCGAGTCGCCGACGTTGATCAACCCCAGTCCGTCATCGGTGCCGACCACCGCCACCAGGGTTGTCCCCATGCCCCGCAGCTCGGGGTTGCCCGCCGCCTCGGTATGAACGCCCAGGTTGGCCGCCCTCACCGCGTCGATCAGGGCCTCCAGCCCGGCTGGTGCCCGATCCTTGAGTAGTTGGACGGCCCGCTCGGAGGCCACCTCACCGCCGAGGTGGCCGCCCATCCCGTCGGCGACCGCGAACAGACCGTCGGCGGTCACCAGGTTGTCCTGGTTCATCGCCCGGACCTGACCGGTGTGCGTGGCTCCACCCCAGGTGAAGGAGGTCATGTCACCTCCATCACAAGGTTGCCCGCTTGCACCCGGTCGCCTCGGCGCAGCGGCGCCGGTGCGGTCATGCGCTTGCCGTTGAGGTAGGTGCCGTTGGTCGACCCCAGGTCTTCCAACAGGTAATCGCCGTCCCGGTCGACGATGCGGGCGTGGTGATGGGACAGGTAATTGTCGGAGATCGGCAGCGTCGAGCTGGGGTCTCGCCCGATCGTGATGTGCGGCGCCATGCCCATCGCCCGTCCGGCCCAATCCGGCGGTTCGAGTACCCGCAGTCCCTGAGGCGCCTTGGCGCCGCCGGTGGAACGCCGCCGACCGAAGCGACGCCGATCGGTTCCTGCGATCACCGACGCCCCGTTGGTCACGCTGACCTCGGCCCAGACGGCGCGCAGCACGCGCAGAAAGAACAGGTACAACAGAACGAGAAGACAGATCTTCAGGAGGTTGAGCAGCTGCTCGGGCACGGCGAAAGATTACCGGCCCCGGGAGGGCACCCGGGGACGCTCCGACTCAGAACGCTTCAAAGAAGAAGTAGGTGTGACCGAAGCCCAGCTCGTCGCCGTCGACCAGTTGGTGCTGGCTGATGCGTTGCCGGTTGACGTAGCTGCCGTTGGTCGAGTTGAGGTCGACGAGCACGAAACCGCTTCCCGACGGGCGCACCTCGGCGTGGCGGCGGGACACCTTGGGGTCGCCGAGCACGATCGTGCAGTCGGTCTGACGGCCCACCGACACGACGTACTGACCCAACGGAACCCGGTCGCCGGTCGGCAACAGCAGGCTTCCCACCGGCGAGCCGTCGCCCTCCTTGTGGGCCGCCTCCACCTCGAATACCCCCGGACGAAGGTCGGTCGACACGGCAAAGGTGGTCTGAATCGGTCCGGCGAAGGAGTAGCCCATGTCACGAGCGTGCTCACGCGCTGCGTCGCCCAGGTCGCGGGCGAGCACCCCGGCCATGTCGGCCATCTGCTCGTAGTCGTCCTCGGCGAGCACGAACGTGAAGTCGTTCGGCACGATCACCCGTCCGTTGACACCGACCGAGCGCTTGTCGTCCAGCGTGCGGACCAGCTTGCGACCCAGCTCGACCGGGTTGAGACCACTGCGGAACACCCGGGCGAAGGTGCCCTCGATGAGGTTTTCCAGCCGACGTTCAAATCCTTGGATACCCACAGCTCACACGATACCCACCGGCGGACCGCAGGGGGTTAACCCTCCCGATCCCAAGCGACCGATGCGGCCCCGCCGGTCGGCGAGTACCTGGGCAAGGGCCTGCGCCCCGTCGGTGTGCGCCGGGGCCGCGAACCTTCTACGCTGGGCCGGGCAAGCCACGCGCGAGTGGCGGAATTGGCAGACGCGCTGGATTCAGGTTCCAGTGTCCGAAAGGACGTGAGGGTTCAAGTCCCTCCTCGCGCACAACAGAAAAGTTCCCGGCAGGACCGGCTCCCGGCTCCGGATCACGGGCGGCGCACCTTCGATGGCGCCCCCTCCGGGCGGTTGAGCAAGCTCGTCGGACAGAGCGGCGGATCGATCGAACCCGGCGGTCAGTCGAGCCGGGCCACCTCGGAGCGATAGCTCGCCCATACCGTCTCGGCAGCCACCGGTGCGGGGATCTGCCCATCCCGAACCTGACGTTCGGCGGCGGACACCGCCGAGGCCACCGCTTCGTTGCTGTGCAGTTCGGCCATCAGGCGGTCCTCCAACAGGCCCCACAGCCAGCGAACCTGTTGGTCGCGTCGTCGCTGCTCCAGCTCGCCCGAGGCGGTCATCCGCCGTCGGTGCTCGCCCACCTGCTCCCAGAGCTCATCGAGACCGGTGTCGGCGAGGGCCGAGGCGATCAGCACGGGCGGCGACCAGTTGGGACTCGCCGGCACCAGCAGGTGCAGCGCCCGCTTCAGCTCCGCTGCCGCCAGCCGGGCGCGGTTGACGTTGTCGCCGTCGGCCTTGTTGACCACCACCAGGTCGGCCAACTCCAGAATGCCCTTTTTGATGCCCTGAAGTTCGTCACCCGCACCGGGCAGCATCAGCACGCAAAACATGTCGACCATGTCGGCGACGACCGTCTCGGACTGGCCAACGCCGACGGTCTCGACCAGCACCACGTCGTACCCGGCGGCCTCGCACACAAGCATGGTCTCGCGGGTCACGCTGGTCACCCCACCCAGGGTGCGGCCGGTGGGCGACGGACGAACGAAGGCCGCCGGGTCCACCGCCAGCCGGGACATGCGCGTCTTGTCGCCCAGGATCGACCCGCCGGTGCGCGAGCTGGAGGGGTCGACCGCCAGCACCGCCACCCGGTGGCCGGCGGCGGTGAGGTTAACGCCCAGCTGATCGATGAACGTGCTCTTGCCCACGCCCGGCACCCCGGTGATGCCCACCCGCTGGGCCCCGCCGGTGTGCGGCAACAGCGCCCTGAGCACCTCGCGGGCGACCTCCCGATGGTCCGGACGGCTGCTCTCCATCAGGGTGATCGTGCGGGCGACGGCCGCCCGGTCTCCGGAGCGAGTGCCCTCCACGTAACGTTCGACGTCCCACGGCGCAGCCATCGGGCGTCCAAGCTACAGCCGGGGCGCACCCCGCCCGGTTCCGGCCCGGGGCCGATCGACACCCCGATAGTCTCTCCCGAGCGCCCACGCATCCCATGAACACCTTCCTCGGCCTGCTCGCCATCTTTGCCCTCATCGGCAGCAATGCTTGGTTCGTCGCTGCGGAGTTTGGCTACGTCGCTGTCCGTCGGCACCGGCTCGAGGAGGCGGAGGCCGCCGGAGACGCCTCCGCCAAACGGGCACTCTCGGTGCTGGGTCGTGTCGGGTTCATGTTGTCCGGCGCGCAGTTCGGCATCACCGCCACCTCGCTCGTCCTCGGTTTCATCGCCGAACCGGTCCTGGAACAGCTGTTCCGCCCGCTGTTCGAGATGATCGGTCTCGCCGGAGCGGCGCGGACGGCGGTGTCGACGACCCTCGCCTTCCTGGTGGCGGTCGTCGCCCAGATGGTGCTGGGGGAGCTGGCGCCGAAGAACTATGCGATCACCAAACCGGAGCGCGTCGCCCTTCGCCTGGCCCGCGGCCTGAACATCTACATGCGGATCTTCGGGCCGATCGTCCGGCTGTTCGACGGGTCGGCCAACGCGCTCCTCGCCCGCTTTGGGCTGCACGCCGTCGAGGAACTCGACTCGTCGGTCACGATCGAGGAACTGGACTACATCGTCGAGGCGGCGGCCGAGCAAGGCAACCTCTCGCAAGGCCAGGCCCGGCTCCTCAGCCGGGTCCTCGAGTTCCGCACCCTCACCGCCGACCAGGTGATGGTGCCGCGCCGCAAGGTGGTCACGCTGCCCGACACCGCCACCGGCGCCGACCTGATGACCGCCGCCCGGGTTGCCTACACCCGTTTTCCCGTCGTTCACCGCAGCGAGGACGGCATCGACGAGGTGCGCGGGCTGGTCAGCTTGAAACAGCTCGTCGGGGTGAAGCCGGAGAAGCGGGCGTCGGCGCGTGTCGTCGACCTGATGACCGCGTACCCGACCGAAGTGGTCGAATCCACCTCGGCGCAGGAGGTCCTCGAGCGGTTCCGTCAGCGGGGCAGCGAGTTGGCGGTCGTCACCGACGAGTACGGCGACCTGTCCGGCATCGTCACCCTGGAGGATCTGGTCGAGCGCCTGCTCGGACCGATCGAGGATGAGTACGACCTGCCGGCGGTCGGGCCGGAGCTGGGATCGGTCGTCGATGACGGCTGGCGCATTCGCGGCTCCGCATTGGTCGTCGACGTGCAGCGCGAGTTCGGTCTCGAGCTGCCCGAAGGGCCCTACGACACCGTCGGCGGGCTGGTGATGACCCTGCTGGGCTCCGTCCCCGCGGTCGGCGAGGTCGTCGTCGTGTCCGGGGACGGCGGCACGGCCCTCGAACTCGAGGTCGAGTCGATGGACCACCGGGCCGCCGAGTGGATCCACATCCGACAGTCCGACCAAGGTGCCGGGGGCATCGAGCGATGAGCACCCCGATCGCCCTCGGGCTCTCGCTGTTGCTGCTGGCCGCCAACGGTGCGTTCGTCGCCGCCGAGTTCGCCGTGCTGGCGGCCCGCCGGTCCCGGTTGGAACAACTGGCGGCAGACGGCGACGGGCGCGCCCTCGCCGGGATCAAGGCCTCGAAGGAACTGTCGGTGATGCTCGCCGGCGCCCAGCTGGGGATCACGATGTGCTCGCTGGGCATCGGTGCCTTGGCCGAACCCGCCATCGCCCACCTGATCGAGGGCGCACTCAACGCTGTCCTCGACGGCAGGATCGAGCTACCGGGCGGGGTCGTCCGTGCGATCGGGTTCACGATCGGGCTGTCGATCGTCGTCTTCTTGCACATGGTGCTCGGCGAGATGGCGCCCAAGAGCATCGCCATCTCGTCGCCGGAAAAGTCGATGCTCGTGCTCGCCCGGCCCTTTGTCGGGTTCGTATCGCTCTTTCGCCCGCTGATCGCCGCCCTCAACTGGATGGCCAACGTCACCGTGAGGCTGACCGGCACCACCCCACGCGACGATGCCGCCGCCTACAGCGCCGCCGACCTCGGGCTGCTCATCAGACAATCGGGCGCCAACGCCGAGGGCGGGGTGGGCATCCATCCGGCCGACCAGGAACTGCTCACCCGCGGGCTGCACCTCAGCGCAACGACGCTCGGTTCGGTGATGACGAGCCGCAACGACATCGTCGAGGTGAGCATCGACGATGACGCCGACGCGATCGAGGAAACCGCCCGGCGAACCGAACGGAGCCGCCTGCTGGTAACCCACGACGCCGATCTGGACGATGTCGCCGGCATGGTCCTCGTGCGCGACGTTCTGTTGCTGGATGAGGTTGAGCGGGCCGAGAAAACCGCCGGTGATCTGCTTCGGCCGGTAGTGTCGGTCTCACCGGACGACTTGACCGAGGACGTGCTGTTGTTGTTGCAGAGCGGAGACGCCCACGTCGCCCTCGTCGTGAGCAACAGCGGCCTCACCCTCGGTTTGGTCACCCTGCGCGACCTGATCGAGGAGGCGGTCGGCGACCTGGCCGAGCCACCGGTGCGGGTCAAGGTTCAAGGCCGCCTGCGCAGCGTGCGCCACAACGCCCGCCGCCGCACCCCCATGCTGCCCGAGAGCGACTGAGTTCAGTTGTAGACGGACCGTGCGGGGGCCGGCCTGGACCACGCCGCCTCGTAGGTCAACAGGCCCGGCCCCCGGTAGCGAAACACGTCGAACGACACCCGGTTGCCGCTGGCCTCCGCCCGGTCGATGCCCGCCCCGTGAAACGCACGGAGCAACTCGCCGGCGCTCTCGAGGCCGTCCAGGGGTTGGGGCAGCACCAACAGGTTGTGGGCGCTTGGCGCCATCACCGCCACATCGGGTGGGCACGACAGCTCGGGGATGGCCAGTGTCAGGTCGAGCGCGTGTCCGGTGACGGCCAGCCCATCACCGTCGACCAGGGCGAAGGGGCAGCAGTCGTGCAACTGGATCTCGTAGGTGACCGACACCAGTTCGGCCCGGTTGACCGCCGCTGTCGCCCACACATCGGGCATCGGCACTCCCCACCGGCCCGCATGCACCACGCTCACCGAGGCCATCACCCGATCGAGCTCCACGCCGAGGCCGATGTAGGAGGTGGGCCCAAGTGGCTTGGCGACCACCGGCACGGGCCGCTCGTCGCTGCGCCCGCCGAAGATGCGCACCCTCAAGCGGTCCTTCACCTCGTCCCAGTCGGAGAGCATCGCGTCCATCGCCGGAGCGTCGAGCTGATCCAACGCCGAAATCATGTCGTAGACCAGCAGCCGCCACTCGCTCCGAGGGATACGGGCGGCCACCTCGGCCAGCGTGGTCATGCCGAAGACCGGGCCACCGTCGGGGACGGCAAGCGAACCCTCCCACCCGTCGACCACCGGAGCGCTGTAGCGGTGGGTGACGACCGCGGTCGTCACCTTCAGGAGCTCCCGGGCCCGACCTTGCGAGCGCAACGGCCGGGCCCAGGGGGGCAGCGCCAACCCATCGAGTGCCGCCACGCCGGGTTGCTCCATGTCGCCTGGTCGCGTACCGAAGGTGTCCATCGTTCGATTCCTCCCATCGAGGCCGGTGCGGTCGGCCCCGATGACGACGGTATCGAGGGTCTGGAAGCTCGACTACGGGGACCGCGGCCCATTGCCGTCGACGACCGGGAGCGCTACCAGGTGAGGTTGAGGGTGCCGCGCATCACCGCTTCAAAGGCAACATCATCCATCGAACCTCGCGCCCCGAGCACCATGACCGCATCGTTGCCCACCGGCACCCGCAGCGGCGTCTCGGGGTCCTCCAGAGCGTCGACGATCGCCGTGGCGACCACGTCGGGCCCCGGCCGACCGGCGGGGTTGAGCGAGTCCGAGCCGGACGACCACTGTGCCGCCAGTTCCTCGTAGACCGTGCCCTCGATCAGCTCGTCGGAGCCCTTGGTGGCCATCGGCGTATCGAAGTAGCCGGGCTGAACGACCACCATCCGCACGCCGAAGTGGCTCAGCTCGAAGTGCGCCGACTCGCTGTAGCTCTCGATCGCCGCCTTGCTCGCCGAGTAGACACCGCCCAACGGCGTGCCGACCCGACCCTGGACCGACGACATGTTGACGATGACGCCCGACCCCTGGGCGCGCATGGCCGGCGCCACCGCTGTGGTCATGCGAAACGTGCCCCAGAAGTTGGTGTCCATCACCCACTGGGCCACATCCTCCGGGTAGGACTCGACCGGGCCGTGGCGGTCGACGCCGGCGTTGTTGACCAGCGCGTCCAGGCGTCCGGCCTGGGCCACCGCAGCGGTGATCGACGCCCGATCGGTCACGTCGAGGCTCAGCCGCTCGGCCACGTCGAGGTCGTCGAGCGTGGCGACGTCGCGGGCGGTGGCGATCACCTCATGTCCCCGACGGGTCGCCTCGACCGCGGTGGCACGGCCGAAGCCGGTGGAACAACCGGTGATGAGGATGCGCATGGCGCTCAGCCTGTCATCCGCACCTGCCCTCCGCTGGCGGGGACGGCCGTTGCGTCTGGTGCCGGGCAGCACGCTTCAGTCCGAGGCCGTCGACGGGCGCAGGTCCAGCCCGGCGGCCAGCGCCGGGGCCCGGTACGCCTCCGCCAGGGAATCGACCGTTTCGTGGGCGTTCAGGCCGCTGGGGTTGGGCACCACCCACAGCTCGACGCCGCCCAGGGTCTCGTCCTGACGTCCCATCGTCGCCTTCGGCCGGCCAAAGGCGTCGCGGTAGGCGGTGATGCCGGCCACCGCCACGACGTTCGGTCGGTGGTGGGCCACAAATGCCCGCAGCTGCTCGCCCCCTGTGCGCAGTTCGTCCCGGCTGAGTTCGGAGGCCTTGGCGGTGGCGCGACCGACCACGTTGGTGATGCCCAGGCCCCGCTCGAGAAAATAGTTGCGGTCGGCGTCGGACATCCCCGCCGAGCGGTCGATGTCCCGCTCGATGATCCCCGCCTTGAGCAGCGCCGGGTAGAACCGGTTGCCCGGGTAGGCGAAGTGGGTTTGGGCGGCCGCCGTCCACAGCCCGGGGTTGATGCCGACAAACAACAGCTTCAGCCCGGGGCCCACCATGTCGGGCACGGTTGCATCGCGAAACGACTCGAGCTCAGCGCGGCCGAAACCCACATTCACCTCATCACACGTCAGGCCGGGCCGTACAGCCGGTCGCCGGCGTCGCCCAGCCCGGGCACGATGAACGCATCGTCGTCGAGGTAGTCGTCGATCGACGCAACAACGAGGTGACCGACTGACCCCTCCCGGCGCAGGGCGGCGATTCCTTCGGGGGCGGCGAGCACGCACAGCGCTGTCACCCGCTCGGCGCCGCGGCGCCGCAGCAGCTCCGCCGCATGGTTGAGCGATCCGCCGGTGGCCAGCATCGGGTCGAGCACCCACGCCTCAATTCCGTCGAGTCCTTCGGACACGGTGTCCAGATAGGGCTCCGGCACCAGGGTGGTCTCGTTGCGTTTTACCCCGACGAACGCGGTCGGCGCCCCGGGCAGGTGCTCGAGCATGCCCGGCAGCAGCCCAAGGCCCGCCCTCAACACCGGCACGACCAGCGGCAGCTCATCGAGTCGGGCGCCGGTCGTCTCGGTCAGCGGCGTCCTGACCGGCAACTCGGTGACGCTCAGTCCGCGCGCCGCCTCATAGGCCAGGATGCTCGACAGCGTTCCCATCGCCTGCCGGAATCCGGCCACATCGGTGGACTCATCCCTCAGCACGCTGAGCGCCACCCGGGCGAGCGGATGATCGACCACGGTGAGCTGCATCGTCCCATCTTGACCCATCGCGGCGGTGAGGACGCGGCACCGACGCCGCCGACCTCAGGCTTGAGCGACGCTTGCCAGCAACTGGTCCAACAACCCCTCGGCCGCCTCGGCGATCACGGTGCCGGGCGGGAAGATCGCCGCCGCACCGGCCTCCCGCAGCGCCGGGAAGTCCTGGGGCGGGATGACGCCGCCGACGACGATCATGATGTCGTCCCGCCCGGCCTCGGCCAGAGCGTCGCGCAGCTCGGGCACCAGGGTGAGGTGGCCGGCGGCCAGCGACGACACGCCGACGATGTGGACGTCGGCCTCGACCGCCTGCGACGCGGCCTCGGCCGGCGTCTGAAACAGCGGACCGATGTCGACGTCGAAGCCCAGGTCGGCGAAGGCCGAGGCAATCACCTTCTGGCCACGGTCGTGACCGTCCTGGCCCATCTTGGCCAGCAGGATGCGCGGACGGCGCCCGTCGGCCTCGGCGAAGCGCTCCACCTGCTCGCGCACGTTCATCACCTGTGTTGCGTTCTCGCCCATCTCGCTGCGGTACACCCCTGAAATCGTCTTGATCTGTGCCTGATGGCGTCCGTAGGACCGCTCGATCGCATCCGAGATCTCCCCGAGCGACGCCATTGCCCGGGCAGCGTCGATGCTCAACGCCAACAGGTTGCCCTCCCCGGTGTCGGCCGCCTTGGTCAGGGCGTCGAGCGCCGCTGTCGTCGTCTCATCATCACGCTCCTCGCGCAGTCGGCGCAGCTTCTCGATCTGGCCGGAGCGCACCGCCGCATTGTCGACCACCCGCACCTCGAGGGGGTCCTCCACGTCCGGCCGGTAGGCGTTGACGCCGATCAGCGGCTGGCGGCCCGAATCGATGCGGGCCTGGGTGCGGGCGGCCGCCTCCTCGATACGCAGCTTGGGGATGCCCGCCTCGATCGCCTGGGCCATGCCGCCCAGCTCCTCCACCTCGCCGATGTGTGCCAGCGCCTTGCGGGCAAGCGATGCGGTGAGCGACTCGAGGTGGTAGCTGCCGCCCCACGGGTCGATCACGTCGGTGGTGCCCGACTCCTGTTGGAGGAACAGCTGGGTGTTGCGGGCGATGCGGGCCGAGAAGTCGGTCGGCAGCGCCAGCGCCTCGTCGAGCGCGTTGGTGTGCAGGCTCTGGGTCTGACCCTGCGTGGCGGCCATCGCTTCCAGGCAGGTGCGCATCACGTTGTTGAACGGGTCCTGGGCGGTCAGCGACCAGCCCGAGGTTTGGCTGTGGGTGCGTAGCGACAGCGACTTGGGGTTCTTGGGGTTGAAGTGCTGCTTCACCAGGCCGGCCCACAGCAGCCGGGCGGCCCGCATCTTGGCCACCTCCATGAAGGTGTTCATGCCGATCGCCCAGAAGAAGCTGAGCCGGGGCACGAACGCGTCGACGTCCAGCCCGGCCTCGATGCCGGCCCGCACGTAGTCGAGGCCGTCGGCCAGCGTGTAGGCCAGCTCCAGGTCGGCAGTCGCCCCGGCCTCCTGCATGTGATAGCCGGAGATCGAGATCGAGTTGTACTTGGGCATGTGCTCGGAGGAGAAGGCGAAGATGTCCGAGATGATCCGCATCGAGGGCTTGGGCGGATAGATGTAGGTGTTGCGCACCATGAACTCTTTGAGGATGTCGTTCTGGATGGTGCCCGCCAGCTTGTCGGGGGCGACGCCCTGCTCCTCGGCGGCCACGACGTACAGCGCCAGCACCGGGAGCACCGCACCGTTCATCGTCATCGACACCGACATCTTGTCGAGCGGGATGCCGTCGAAGAGGGTGCGCATGTCGTAGATCGAGTCGATCGCCACCCCGGCCATGCCCACGTCGCCCGCCACCCGGGGGTTGTCGGAGTCGTATCCCCGGTGGGTGGCCAGGTCGAAGGCCACCGACAGGCCCTTCTGGCCCTGGGCCAGGTTGCGGCGATAGAACGCGTTGGAGTCCTCGGCGGTGGAGAAGCCCGCGTACTGGCGGATCGTCCACGGCTGGTTGGTGTACATCGTCGGGTACGGCCCACGAACGAACGGGGCGATGCCCGGCAGCGAGTCCAGGAAGCCCAGCTCGTCGGTGTCGGCGGCGGTCGACAGCAGCGCCATGTCGATGCCTTCGGGCGTGGAGACGCTCAGGTCGCCCGGTTCGCCTCCGGCGATCGCTGCGGCCTCGCTGCGCCAGCGCTCCGCGGCGCCTTCGGGCGGGGCGGCGGTCGGGGGCGGGCCGATGGTCGTGTAATCGGGAAGAGCGCTCACCCCCTCAGGCTACCGGAGCCCTCCAGGCCGCATCGCAGCCCCGGCCCGCAGGAACGAACTCTTGCCTGAGCTGGGCCCTTGAGATGTCGGAGAGGGTGAATGTAAAGACACCCAAGACACATCTGGGTGTCTTTACTACCGAGGGGGTGCAGTAAAAGCACCCAGTTCAATCATGGGTGCCTTTACTGCGTTGGGGGGCGACCCGCAGCGCTGGCAGAATCGGCACGTGAGCGCCACTACAACGCCGGTGATCGTTGAGCTTGTTGGCGCCGAGCAGTGGGAGCGGGTCAAGGCGTTGCGGCTGGCGAGCCTCCGCCAGGATCCCCAGGCGTTCTTCAAGCTGCTGTCCGAGGAGATCGACCTGGCCGAGGCCGAGTGGAGGTCGCGGCTCGCGTCGGCCAACACATGGGTTGCGGTGCTCGACGGAGGCGACGTCGGCGTCGTCACCTCGAGCCCGGATTGGGACGATCCGAACGCCGCCCACCTGTCGGGCCTGTGGGTCGACCGGTCGGCACGGCGGTGCGGCGCCGCCCAGGCATTGAGCGGTGCCGTTGTCAGCCACGCTCGTGACACGGGGTTTCGACGAGTGGTGCTCTGGGTGGCCAGCGCCAACGCCGGGGCCGACCGGCTGTACGCCGGCCTCGGGTTCACCCGCACCGGTCGCACCGACACCTTCCAACCGCCGCGCGACACCTATACCGAATGGGAGCTCGAGCTGATGCTGTAGCCGGCTGAGCCGAAGCCCATGGCACTCAGTCGATCGGCGGACGGCGGCGGTTGGCCTTCTTTTCGCTCTGCTGGCGTTTGGCCTCGAGCCGCCGCCGCTTGGAGCCGCGTGTGGGCCGGGTGGCCCGACGAGGCGCCTTCGGTGGCGCCAGCGCAGCCCGGATCCGGCCGGCCAGCTGAGAGCGGGCCTCCACCCGGTTCTTCCACTGGGAGCGGTGGCGATCGACCATCACACGGGCCTCGTCGCCGAACTGCTCGATCAGCCTGGCGCGCTGGTGGTCGCTGAGCACCGCCGACGTGGTGACGTCGTAGCGCACGTCGACCCGGGTGTCCGAGGTGTTGGCGTGCTGCCCGCCCGGACCACCCGACCGCGTGAACTGCCAGACGAGCTCCCCCTCGGGGATGGTCAGGCGTTCGTTCACCTTCAGCCCGCGTTCGGACGGAACGGGTTTATGTGATTCGCCGGCCATGAGTCCAGTGTCGCCGATTTGGCGCCGACGGTCGCATCCCTGCCGCCCCCATCGCGCTGCGGCGCAACTCAGACGACGACGTTGACCATGCGGCCGGGGACGATGATCACCTTGCGGGGGTCGGCGCCCTCGAGGTGGGCGGCGACGTTGTCGATCGCCAGAGCGGCGGCGGTCATCGTGGCCTGGTCGGCATCGGCTGCCACCGTGATGTGACCGCGCACCTTGCCGTTTACCTGCACGGGGAGCTCGATCGTGTCCTCGGTCAGCAGACCCTCGTCGACCATCGGGAACGGGGCCCACACCACCGACGTGTCGTGGCCCAGCTTGGCCCACAGTTCCTCGCCGATGTGGGGGGCCACGATACCGAGCAACTGCACCAGCGGCTCGGCCACCTCCCGGGCCACCGGAGCGGCCGCCTTGGTGAGGTGGTTGTTCAGCTCGATCAGCTTGGCGATGGCGGTGTTGGCGTGCAGGGCGTCGAGGTCCTCCCCAACCCCGGCCACGGTGCGGGCCACCAGGCGCCGGGTCTCGTCGTCGGCCGGCCGATCGACCACGGTCAGCTCACCGGTGTCCTCGTCGACCAGGTTGCGCCACAGCCGCTGAAGGAACCGCTGCATGCCGACCACGTCCCGCGTACTCCACGGGCGGCTGGACTCGAGCGGCCCGCCGGACAGCTCGTAGAGCCGGAACGTGTCGGCGCCGAACGCGTCGTACATCTCGTCGGGCGTCACCATGTTCTTCAGGCTCTTGCCCATCTTGCCGTACTCGCGGTTGACCGGCTGACCCTCGAAGAGGAACTCCCCGTCGACCTCGGTCACCTCGGAGGCCTCGACGTATTGGCCCCTGGCATCGGTGTAGGCGTAGGCCTGGATGTAGCCCTGGTTGACCAGCCGGTGGAACGGCTCGGGCGAGCTGACCAGCCCCAGGTCGAACAGCACCTTGTGCCAAAAGCGGGCGTACAGCAGGTGCAGCACGGCGTGTTCGACGCCGCCGACGTACAGGTCGACGCCGCCGACCGTCTGTCCGTCGCCCAACGCGTCCGGGCTGTCATGTGGGGAACGCGGCCCCATCCAGTAGCGCTCCACCTCGGGATCGACGAAGCGCTCGGCGTTCGTCGGGTCGAGGTAGCGCAGCTCGTACCAGCACGACCCGGCCCACTGGGGCATCACGTTGAGCTCGCGGCGGTACCTCTGAGGCCCGTCGCCCAGGTCAACCTCGACGTTGACCCACTCCTCCACCCGACCGAGCGGTGGCACCGGGTTGGAGTCGGCGTCGTCGGGGTCGTGGGCCTGGGGCGAATAATCGTCCACCTCGGGCAGCTCGACCGGCAGCTCCGAATCGGGCAGCGCCCGCGGGCCGTGCTCATCCCACACGATGGGAAACGGCTCGCCCCAGTAGCGCTGGCGGCTGAACAGCCAGTCCCGCAGCCGGTAGGTGATGGCGGCCTCGCCGCGGTCGACCGACTCGAGCCAGCCGTTGATCAGCGCGACCGCCTCGGCGATCGTGCGCCGACCGTTCAGATCGACGTTCTCGTTGGCGGAGCCGACGTAGGCGCCCTCGCCGACGAAGGCCTCGGGCCATGTGGCGGTCTCCAGGGTGGGCTCCAGGTCGCGTGCGGCGAACCACTCATCCGACGGCTGTTGAATGGCGGTGATCGGCAGCCCGTAGTCGCGTGCAAACTCGAAGTCGCGTTCGTCGCCGGCCGGCACGGCCATGATGGCGCCGGTGCCGTAACCCATGAGGACGTAGTCGGCGATGAAGACCGGTACCGGTTCGCCGTTGACCGGGTTGGTGGCAACAGCGCCGATGGCGACGCCGGACTTCTGGCGGTCCTCCTGGCGCTCGCGATCGGTCTTGGCCGAGGCGGCGGCCCGGTAGGCGGCGACCGCCTCTCGAGGTGTCGCCGCCGCAGCGCCGTCGGCGGTGGCCCGACGCCACCTGTCCGGCGTGCCTTCCGGCCATGCGTCGGGCACCAGCGCGTCGACCATCGGATGCTCGGGCGCCAACACCATGAAGGTGGCACCGAAGAGCGTGTCGGGCCGGGTGGTGAACACCTCGATGTCGCCGGCGTCGCTGGCGAAGCGAACCTGGGCGCCGGTCGAGCGGCCGATCCAGTTGCGCTGCATCACCTTGATCGGCTCGGGCCAATCGAGCAGGTCCAGGTCGGCGAGCAACCGGTCGGCGTACGCGGTGATGCGCATCACCCACTGGCGCATGTTGCGGCGGAACACCGGATAGTTGCCGATGTCGGAGCGTCCCTCTGCGGTGACCTCCTCGTTGGCCAACACCGTGCCCAGCCCCGGGCACCAGTTGACCGGCATCTCGGCGGAGTAGACGAGCCGGTGGGCGTCGATGATCGCCCGCCGCTCACCCTCGGTCAGCTCGTCCCAGACACGGCCGTCCGGGGTCGCCCGCTCCCCCGATTCGAACGATGCCTCCAGCTCGGCGATCGGCCGGGCGACGTCAGCGTCCGGGTCGAACCACGACTCGAAAATGCGGGTGAAGATCCGCTGGGTCCAGCGGTAGAAGTCGACGTCGGTGGTGGCGACCGAACGGCGGGCGTCGTGGCCCAGGCCGATGCGTCGCAGCTGGCGACGCATGATGGCGATGTTGTCCTCGGTCGTCGTGCGGGGGTGGGCGCCGGTACGGACGGCGTACTGCTCGGCGGGCAGGCCGAAGCTGTCGTAGCCCATCGCGTGCAGCACGTTGTCGCCCCGGGTGCGGCGATAGCGGGCATAGACGTCGGTCGAGATGAAACCGAACGGGTGCCCGACGTGCAGACCCGCACCGGAGGGATAGGGGAACATGTCGAGCACGTAGCGGCGAGGCCGGCCGGCCACCGCTTCCGGATCGGCGAGCGGCCCGGAAGGGTTAGGCGCCTCGTAAGTGCCGTCGGCCTCCCAGCGCTCCTGCCACCGAAGCTCGATGTCGGCGGCCAACTCGGGGGTGTATCGGTACGGGGGGAGCGTGTCTGCCACGTGCTGAGGCTAGGCGCTCGGGCGTTCGGGTACGGAACGAGAGGAGGAGGCGCCGCCGCCGGAGGTGTTCCAGAATCTGATCATGCTTGCTAGCATGCTTGCATGGCACAGGTCAGCTGGCGCGCAGACAACGAGATCGTGAAGCGAGCGAAACACGCTGCGGCGCGGTCGAATCGTTCCCTCAACGAATACATCACGCTGGTCGTATCGGCGGCGTCCAACCCGGACTTCGCCGGCTCCGAGTCTGAAGCCGTTCGAGAACGACTGGCGGCAGCCGGATTGCTGGGAGCGACCAGGGCGCCTCGGTCCCGACCGTCCGACGCTGAGGTCAAGGCCGCCGGCGAGCGGGCAGCTTCTGGAACGCCACTCGACGAGCTGATCTCCACTGGCCGGTGACCGTCTATGCCGACAGTTCCGCGCTGGTCAAGCTGTACGTGCCCGAACGAGGGCACGAGCAGATCCGGGCGATCACTTCCACCCTGGTGACTGCTGAGATCAGCAGAGTGGAACTGGCGTCGGCGCTGTGGCGCAAACATCGGATGGGCGAACTGGACCCATCCGATGCGCACACGCTCACGGCGAGATTCGAAGCAGACCTCGACGATCCGGTTGGAGACATCGCCTTGGTTGCGACCAATCCGTCCATCCTCGATGCCGCTCTCGACATGGTGGCTCGACACGGACTCCGCGCCTACGACGCCGTCCAACTGGCGTCGGCGGTCGAGGCCCGGACACAGCTTGGGGGCCTTGAGCGCTTCGCTGCGTTCGACAACGACTTGCGGGCAGCGGCATCCGCCGAACGATTCGGCCTGATACCGGCCACTCTCGGCTAGGTCTCCGCTCAGTCGAGGACCGGCACCGCCTCCATGGCGGCGGCGATCGCCTCGTCGGGAAGGTCGTAGTCCTTCAGCCCACCGGCCAGGTAGTTCTCGTACGAGGCGAGGTCGAGGTGGCCGTGGCCACACAGTGCGGTGAGGATCACTCGCTCCTCCCCCGCCTCCTTGGCGGCCTGGGCCTCGCGGATGGCGGCGGCGATGGCGTGGGTCGGCTCGGGTGCGGGCACGATGCCCTCGGCCCGGGCGAACTGGATCGCGCCGGCGAAGCACTCGGTCTGGGGGATCGAGATCGCCTCGACCAGGCCCTCGTTGTAGACGTGGCTGACCAGCGGCGACATGCCGTGATAGCGCAGGCCACCGGCGTGGATCGACTCGGGGATGAACCCGTGGCCCAGGGTGTGCATCTTCAGCAGCGGGGTCAGGCCGGCCGTGTCGCCGAAGTCGTAGCGGTACTCGCCCTTGGTCAGGCTGGGGCACGCCGCCGGTTCGACGCAGCGGATCGTCGGGTTCATGTTGCCGGCCAGCTTCTCGCGCAGGAACGGGAATGCCAGGCCACCGAAGTTGGAGCCACCACCGGTGCAGCCCACCAGCACGTCGGGGGTCACGCCCACCTTGGCCAGCTGAAGCAACGCCTCCTCGCCGATCACCGTCTGGTGAAGGAGCACGTGGTTGAGCACCGAGCCCAGGGCGTAGCGGGCCTCGGGGTCGGCGACCGCCATGGCGACCGCCTCGGAGATGGCGATGCCCAGGCTGCCCGGGTGATCGGGGTTCTCAGCCAGCAGCTCGCGACCGAACTCGGTCAGCTCGGACGGGCTGGAGTGCACCGAAGCACCCCAGATCTCCATCATCGTCTTGCGGTGCGGCTTGGCCCGATAGGAGGCCGCCACCTGCCACACCTCGCACTCCATGCCGTACTGGGCGGTGGCGAAGGCCAGCGCCGAGCCCCACTGGCCGGCGCCGGTCTCGGTCGTCAGCTTCGTGACGCCCTCCTGGTGGTTGTAATACGCCTGGGGCACCGAAGTGTTGGGCTTGTGCGAACCGGCCGGGCTGACGCCCTCGTACTTGTAGAAGATCTTGGCCGGCGTATCGAGCAGCGCCTCCAGGCGATGGGCCCGGAACAATGGGCTCGGACGCCACAGCTTGTAGACGTCGAGCACGCCGCCCGGGATATCGATGTAGCGCTCGGCGGTCATCTCCTGCTCGATCAGCGCCTGCGGGAACAGCGGCGCCAGGTCGTCGGGCCCGGCGGGCTCGTGGGTGCCCGGATGCAGCGGCGGTGGCGGCGGCGTCGGCAGGTCGGCGATGACGTTGTACCACTGGGTGGGCTGCTCGTCTTCGCTGAGGAGGATCTTGGTGGGCATGTCGTCGGCCATGACCAAGACGGTACCCGAACGGTCAGCCCGGCTTCTTGGCGACCGTCTTCCAGTTGAGGGTGAGCAGCTCCTCCTCCTCGGCCTGGATGTAGGAGTCGGCCTTGGTGTTCATGCGGTGGATCATGGCGTTGACCTTCTTGGGGATGATGTGCACCTTGGCCAGCGCCGCCACCGCCGCCTCGTACTTGCCGTACAGGGACACCTCGCGTTTGATCATCTCGACGGCGCTCCTGCCCTCCGAGTCGAGCAGCTCGAATCCGACCTCCCGGTAGGCGTCCTCCCAGTACTTGTAGTACCAGAACCCGCCAAAAACGGTGAGCTCACGGGTGTCCTGGATCAGCCCCCGTTGGTGTGCGTTGTCACGGTCGTAGGCGTCGAGGGCGGCGACGTCGTTGACCACGAAGCGACCGCCCGGCTTGAGCACCCGTAGCACCTCGCGACATGTGGCCTCCAGGTTGGTCACGTACGTCATCGGCTGGATGGCGTAGACCGCGTCGAAGCTCTCGTCCGGAAAGTTGAGCGGCACGTTGAAGTCGCCGACGTTGAAGTTGGCCCCGTTCAGGTTGGGGTTGCGCCAGGCCTTGGCGATCTGCGAGCGGTCGATGTTGATACCGAACAGCTCGGCGCCGGTCAGTTCGGCCATGTGTTCGGCGATCGCACCGCAGCCGCAGCCGAGGTCGAGCACCTTGGCGCCGGGTTTCACGTCGAGGTCGTCGGCCACGATCTGTTCGAACAGAATCTGATTCTCCAGCACCGACTTGGTCGGGTCGACCGTCGGCGGCATGTACATCTTCTCGACCGAGCCGAGCGTGCACATGATGTGGATCACCTTGTACAACTGGCTGATCTCGTCGCTCGAGCCCTGGTCGTAGCCCTTCATGGCGATGCCGGCCTCGTAGTCGGCCCTGGTGTTCTCCGGCGAGTCGGTAAACAGCTCGGTGTAGGTGCCCATGTAGGCGTGGTAGTCCTCGTCGGACAGTCGCCACAGGTCGCCGAACGCCCTGAGTCGGTCCACGATCGTGGTGGGCTGGTGTTGCTTCACTCTGAGTCCCCCTCATATGTCGCGGCAGTGAGCGAATCGCCCCACGCCCGTTGCGGGTTGATCCGCACGGTCGCCCGCCGTTTCCCCGAAGGGAACGTAGTCGGCCAGCGGCGACTCAGGGGCGGACTGACGGGAGAAGCCTCGCTGCTGCTCGACCGGTAACGTGATCGGGTGGATCGTCACCCCGCCGAGCTGATCGTCGCCCGCCTTTTGGCGCCGCTCGGCCACGACGTCAACGCCGGTTGATCGCAATGTCACCGATCCGTTGGGCGGGGGCGGCCGGCCTGGTGTGCCTCTCCTGGGTCGCAGGATTGATCGTTTGGGGTGCCCCGGAGTCCGGGTTCGGCACCGCCTCCCCGATCTTCTGGTGGGCAACGTTGCTCATCATCGGAGCCCCAATCCTCCTGGCCGGGTCGGTGGGGACAGGCCTGGCGACGGAAGCCCGACCGTGGGTTCGCGGCTTGTTCGTCACCCTGTGGGTGGTGGGCCTACTGGCCGTCGCGTACCTGACCCAGTTCGTCCACTTCGGCGGGTTCTGCTTGGACGAGACAGACGTTTGCGGCATCTCGTGGCCGGCGCGCATCGCCAGCCTGCTGCTGGCACTCTTCATCGTCGCCGTTTCAGCCGCCTCCGAGCAGACTGCCCGCTGGTGGCGACTCCGCCACAAAGCTCCTACGACCTCGCTCTAAATGCGTCGACACATATGACATACCATATGCACATGGCGCGACGAGAAGTCCTGGTCCAACTCGATGACGACCTGGTGGAACGGCTCGACCAAGTCGCCTCTGAGCAAGGCACCAATCGCTCCGAACTCCTCCGCCGCGGCGCAGCGGCCGTCCTCGAAGCGACGGAACTAGCCCAGGCCGACCGTGAGTTGCAGGATGCCTATCGACGGATTCCCCAAGACCCGGCGTTCGTCGAGTCGGCGGCACGGTTGGCCGCACAAACCCCCCCGGAGTGGTAGCGCGAGGCGATGTGTTCTGGGCCGACCTGGGCCCGCCGTCGGGTCGACGTCCCGTGTGCGTGCTCACTCGAGATGCTGCGCTCGGCAGCCTGACGGCAATCACGTGTGCGCCGATCACCCGGACGATCCGAGGAATTCGGAGCGAGGTGGGGGTCGGTCCCGCCCATGGGCTCCCCGAGCCCAGCGTCATCGCCTGTGATGCCTTGGTAACGGTGCCGTTGTCGTTGTTCGACTCGAAACCGGTTGGACGCCTGGACGTTGCCACACGAGCGGAGCTGGACGCCGCACTGCGCTACGCCCTCGACATCCTGTACTGACCTACAACAGGCGTGCGATCTGGTCGGCGGTTGACTCGCCCGAGCGGACGGCCCCCTCCATGTAGCCGTTCCACACCGGTGAGCACTCGGCGCCCGCCCAGTGGATTCGGCCGACCGGCTCCCGGAGCGCGTGGCCGAACGCGGTCCACACGCCGGGCGTGAAGTGGGCGCCGTAGCAGCCACGGCTGTACTCCTCGGCCATCCAGTCCCGCTCGAGGTACTCGACAGGATCGGCGGCCTGGGAGCCGAAATAGCGGACGAAACAGTCGATGGCCGCTTGGCGACGCTCGGCGTGCGGGCGCCGCACCCAGGTCCGTCCGTCGTTGGCTTCCATGAACCCGACGAGGATGCCCGGCGTGCCCGAGGGCGGCGTGTTGTCGAAGGTGACCTTCACCGGGCCCTCGTCGGACGCGGCCTGCCCGTTGAGGCCGTCGGCGCGCCAGAACGGCTCCGGGTAGACGCAGTACAGCTTGACGACCGAGCCGGCCGGCAGCCGTTGGGTGAGCTGATCCCGCCACGACGGCAACGCCGGCGAGTACTCGAGGCGGCCGGCCAACGTCGGCGGCAGGGTGACGATCACCCGGTGTCCCTCGAGCACCTCGCCCGAGGTGGTCTCGACCCGCACGCCGTCGCCGTCGTGCACGATCCGACGCACGGGGGTGTTCAGCCGCACCCGGTCGCCCAGCTGGGCGGCCATCGTCTCGGCGATCCGGATCGTCCCGCCGACCACGCGATCCTGTTGGGCGCCCCGGTCCACCCCGAGAAGCGTGTCGAGGTCGGTGCCCGAATGGGCATAAAACAGCGCGTGCAGTGCCGACAGGTCGGTCGACTCGGTGGAGAACACCGCCTCGCAGGCCACCCGGAAGTACTCCCGTCCGGTGGGGGTGTGCAGGTGGCTGCGGATCCAGGTCTCGAACGTCTGGCCGTCGAGCAGCTTCGCCTCCTTGGACATCCACGGTTCGTCGAGCGACACCGTCTTGGCCGCCCGGTTGAAGCGGGCCATGCCCTGGGCCAGGTCGGCCAGCACGAACGGGTTGAGCTTGGGAACCGCCCCCCGTTTGGGTGCCATGCGCATGGTTTTGCCGCCCAACTGCACCAGGGTCTGACCCTCGTTGTAGGTGGGGAACGTCTCCAGGCCCAGCTCGGCGATCAACTCGTACATGCGGTCCTGGGTGGGGCCGACCCACTGCCCGCCCAGCTCGATCGACGTGCCGTCGGCGGTGACTGCGCCCTCGGTGCGCCCGCCCACCCGGTCTCGAGCTTCGAGCACGGTGACCTCGAACCCCTGGGTCACCAGGCGGCGGGCGGCGCTGAGCCCCGCCAGCCCGGCCCCGACGACGATCACCCTGTTTCCAGAATCCCGCATGGCTCAACCGTACCGGCCGGATCAACAGTCGAGCATCGCTTCGATCAGAACCACCATGTCCAGCCCTCCCCAGCGGGAGGTGCAGACCCGCTCAGGCGGGACGCCTGGGCGCCCAGGACGGATAGTCGATGCCGGCCAGGCGGTTGATCACCATGCCCTGCCCCACCATCAACACGACGGCGATCATCAACACCGTCAGCTGGGCGGGCGTCTTCAGGATGCCGAGCGACACGATCAGCGTCGTGGCTCCGGCGGGGGGATGGGGCACCTTGAACCACACCATGAACCCGCTGGTGAGGCCGAGCGACACTGCCGCCGCACCGACCCGTGGCCAGGTGACCTCGGTGGCCAGGGCCGGTGCGGCCTCGGTCAGCCCGAAGATGACCAGCGCCAGGTACCCGGCGGCGACGCCGATGGCGTGGCCGAAGATCGTGTTGCGAGGGCACGCTGCTGGAAGGGTCGGCGTATAGAAAAGAAGAAACGCAGTCGGCCCGAGCGACGGGAAGATGAACGCCTGCCCGGTGACGACGGCGGCCATCGACATCAGCGCGATCGACAGCACCCCGTTGACCAGGGCGAACAGGCCCATCACCGACGTCTGCGAGTGGCGGCTGACCAGGACCGGGATGCGGAACCGGGTGCCGAAGCCCTCGACGATGGCGGAGATGTCGCCACCGATCGGCCCCGAGCGCGGCGATTTCGACGCCAGGTCGCCAGAGCCCTTCGGTGTTGGGTGATCGGCGCCGGTTTGCTCCCTCGTCGGCTCACTCATGAGGCATGAGGCGCCTCAGCGCCACGACGATCAGCCACAGGCCGACCGACAGGCCGGCCGCAGCGCGGGCCAAGCCGCCCTCGTGGGCCAGCACCCCTTCGACCGCAACGACGAGCAGGAAGATCTGGAGGGACACCATCACGAGCAGGTAGGCCGCGATGCCACCCGAGCGCTTGTACCGGGACCGGTCCGGCGGGGCGACCGCCGCACGACCAACCGGACGATGAGTACCACCGCGCACGTGCGGGCCCGCAGGAGCGCTCATCTCGGGGGAGCTCGCCCCGGTCGCTGGAGCATGCGGCTCGACAGTGCTCATGTTTCGATCCCCAGCGCCCACACCGTGTCGCCCCGCACTTCGACGTCGATCGCCGCCAGCGGGCGGTCGGGTGGTCCGGCGGTGGCTGCGCCCGAGTCGGGATCGAAGAAGCCGTGGTGGCAGGGGCAGTACAACGTTGCCTCTTCGGGCTTGTAGTAGACGACGCATCCCAGGTGGGTGCACTTCTGGGTGAAGGCCCGCAGGTCTCCGTTGGGCAGTTTCACCAGGATCGCCGGATCGTCGTCGCCCGGGTACTTGAACAGGTACTCGCCATCCTCGGGGATGTCAGCTTCCTTGATGATCGCTTTGGCCTCGCCGGTGTTGGCCCGCTGCATGGTCGCCCAAGTGCCCGCCCCGACCGCGCCGGCGGCGAACACGCCGGACGCGGCGATCAGGTAGCGGGTGAAGTCGCGACGTGCGACATAGTCCTCACCCTCGCTGGTCAGCGGAAACTCATCCCGCCACAATGGGTCGCCTGGCTGACCGCCGGAGGCGCTCGCGCCCCCCGGGCCATCCTCCGGTTGAGGTTCGTTGCTCACTCACCCTCCAATGCAAACGGGTCGTCCTGCCACCCGGCCGTCGGTTGTCCGCCCATCACGTCGACCGGGCCCTGGTTGGGGTCGCGAACAACGGTGGCCACCTGGGTCGGGACCAGTTGGCGGCCGAACTGGAACTCGAACATCAGCTCGCCGGTGCGGGTCTCTTCGAACTCGGCCGGAGTGCCGTACCACAGCGCCTCGCTGGGACACACCGAGGCACACATCGGGGCCAGGCCCACCGAGGTGCGGTCGTAACACATGTCGCACTTCATCATCTGGTCGGGCAGCGCGAAGTACTTGGGCACCCCGAACGGGCAGGCGACAACGCAGTTCGAGCAGCCGATGCAGCGAGGCTTCAGCGCCGATTGCACCACGCCGTCCTCGTTCTGCTTGATGGCATCGGCGGGGCACACCTCGGCGCAGGTGGGGTCCTCGCAGTGCATGCACACCATCGGGGCGGTCTGGGTGTTGGCGCCCCGGTCGAGGTACTCGAGGTGGATCAGCGACTGCCCCCGGTGGGTGCCGCACTCCTCGCACGCCTGAACACACGACTCGCAGCCGATGCAACGGCTCTGGTCGATGACGAACATCTTGTCGGAGATCAACGAGGTCATCTGCGTGCCTTCTCCTGGAGGGTATGGACCCGACGGTCCCGGATCTCGACGTGGCCCTCGGCCTTCTCCACCTTTACCGCGCACACCTTGTACTCGGGGATCTTGGAGATCGGGTCGAGCGACCGGATGGTCAGCTGGTTGGCCGACTTCTTGCCGGCCCAGTGATACGGGAGGAACACCGTGTCGGGACGGATGGACTCGACCACTCGGGCCGGCGCAACCATCTCGCCCCGGCGCGAGCTGACCCGCACCAGGTCGCCGTCGGCGACGCCCACTTTGGCGGCCAACCTGGGATGCATCTCGCACAGCGGCTCGGGGTACTGCTCCACCAGCGGCTTGATGCGACGGGTCTGGGTGCCCGACAGGTACTGGGAGATCACCCGGCCGGTGGTCAACCACACCGGGTACTCGTCATCGACCACTTCGGCGGGTGGACGGTAGGTGATCGGATGAAAGCGAGCCTTGCCGTCGGGGTGCGCGAATTGTCCGCCCTCGTAGAGCCGTGGCGTGCCTGGGTGACCCTCCTCGGGGCAGGGCCAGAAGATGCCCTTTTCGTCGACGATGCGCTCCCAGGTCATGCCGTTGTAGTCGGCGGTGCCTCCGTGGGAGGCCACCTTCATCTCCTCGAACATCTCTTCGGTGTTCGAATAGTCGAAGTACTGGCCCCGACCGAGCCGCTTGGCCAGCTCGGTGAAAACCTCCCAGTCTCGCCAGGCGTTGCCGGGCGGATCGGTTGCCGCGTTGATCTTCACCGTACGGCCCTCGACCGTGGTGACCGTGCCCTCGTCCTCCTCGTGCAGCGAGCCGGGAAACACGATGTCGGCGTACTGGGCGGTCTCGGACAGGAAGAAGTCGATGTTGCCGTAGTACTCGAGCTTCTCGAGCGCCGCCTTGGTGTAGTTGGAGTCGGGCAGCGACACGACCGGGTTGAAGCAGATCGACAACAGACCCTTGATCTCGCCCTCGTGGATCGCCTCGATGATCTCGGGGGCGGTGATGCCCTTGCCGGGGATCTCGTCGACGTCGCAGCCCCACACCGACGCCACGTAGGCGCGGTGCTCGGGGTTTTCGACGTCGCGGTTGCCGGGCAGTTGGTCGCACTTGTGACCCTGCTCGCGCCCGCCCTGGCCGTTGCCCTGGCCGGTGATCGTGGTGACCCCGCAACCCGGCTTGCCGTACTTGCCGGTGGCCAGGCCCAGGTTGATGCAGCTGAGCACGTTCTCGACACCCTTGGAGTGGTGTTCGATACCGCGGGCGTGCAGCAGCATGCCGGTGGCCGACGTGCCCCACAGACGGGCCGCCTCGACAATGCGGTCGGCGGGCACGCCGCATATCCCGGCCGCCCACTCCGGGGTGTAGTCGGCGACCGCGGCCGCCGACTCGGCGAAGCCGACCGTGTGAGCGTCGACGTAGTTGTGGTCGATCCAGTCGTTGGCGATCAGCACGTGCAGGATCGAACCCATCAGCGCCGAGTCGGTGCCCGGCTTGATCCCGAGAAACACGTCGGCCGTGCGGGCCAGCGGGGTGACCCGAGGGTCGGCGACGATCAGCTTGGCACCCCGGTCGCGGGCACGCCAGATGTAGCTGGTGGTGATCGGCGCGCACTCGGCGACGTTGGCACCGGCGACGAACACGACGTCGGCCAGCGGGATGTCACTCCACGGGTTGGACGCCCGATCCATGCCGAGGGCCTTCTTGTTGCCGGCCCCGGCCGACACCATGCACAGGCGTCCGTTGTAGTCCAGGTTGGCGGTCTGCAGCGCCAGGCGGGCGAACTTGCCGATCAGGTACGACTTCTCGTTGGTGAGCGATACACCGGACAGCATGGCAAAGCTGTCCCTGCCGTAGGTGTCCTGGATGCGGCGGATCTCGGCGACCGTGCGGTCGAGCGCCTCGTCCCAGGTGATGGTGCGGAACCCACCGGGCGACGACGGGTCGCGCTCCAGCGGGTCGAGCAGCCGGTCGGGGTGACTGCCCTGCAGGTAGCGCTTCACGCCCTTGGGGCACAGCTTGCCCTCGTTGAACGGGAAGTCGTACCAGGGCTCGAAGCCCACGACCTCGTTGTTGGCCACCTTCAACTTGATGCCGCACTGCTGGCCGCAAAAGCAGCAGTGGGTCTCGACCTCTTTCTCGACCTTCAACCCGGCATTCCAGCCACCGGGAGGCGCCTGGTTGAGGTGGGGGCCGTACTTTTCGATCAGTTCTTCGTCGGTGACGGGCTTGGTTGCCACTGGTCACACTCCAGTCAGGTGCTGGGTAGCGGTGGAATTCAACAGGTACATACGTGGCTCCCTCGCCAAGTCGGTGCCGAGAACAGTCGGGCCTGGGTTCATCCAAAACCACCGACCCGGGCGGTCTGAGCCAGGGCCACCTGACCGCGCCGACACGCCGGGCAGGTGTCCTGCCAGTTGCCGCCTGCCCCGTCGGAGTAATCGAAGCCCAGCTCGGGGAGGACCTGCTTGAGGTCGGAGACCTGCATCTCGGTGGCAAAGGGCTTGTCGCAGCTTCTACAGGTTTGTCCCCCGCCCTCCCTGCCCTCATCTTGGTAGAACTTCACGCCCAGGTTGGCCGGGCGTTGGAAGATGTGGAACAGCTTGCCGAACGGGATGTACATCAACCCGACGATCACGGTGAGGGCATGCAGGTTGTTGAGGAACGAGTAGTACTTGCCCTCCAACCAGAGCGAGCTGGCGGTGAGGAACAGCCCGGTGATCGACACGGCGAATAGTCCGGCCAGGGCTGCGAAGTCGCCGGCCCGCTCGACCGCCAGGGCGCCCGGATCGTTCAGGCGCCGGTAGAGGAAGATGACCACGCCGGCGATGACGAGAAACGCCGCGATGTTGAGCAGGTGGAACGTGGTGAAACCAATGACCGACTCGGCCTCAAACGTGCCACTGCCGACTCCGAACAGGAAGGCCTCGTAGCGGCCACCCTGCTGGCCGACCGACTCGAAGTGCACCCAGCCGAACGTGAGCGGGAAGGTGACGAGCGCCGCCAGGATGCAGCCCCAGAACACCAGCTGGTGGGCCGCCCAGCGCGAGGTCGAGCGGCGCCGGATGAAGCCCTGGGTCAGCAGGTTGGTGACGACCAGCCCGCCCAGGCCGACCACGTTCTTGCCCCGGCTGCCCGACCGGCGGAACGACTCCCAGCCGCGACGCTGGAGCATGGCGGTGGGCGGCCGCTTGATCCAGATCAGGTAGCGATACACGGTGGCGAATACCGCCAGCACCACCCCGACCAGGTAGCCGGCCAGTGCCGCATCAAACCATTTCAGCCCGCCGCTGCCCAGGTACACGAGAACGAGCAGCACGACGACCGCAGCGGTAGCTATGACACCGGCGCGCACGTCGACGTTCGATCGCCACGAGCCCGCCGCGTAGGACGCCTGCCGCCGTGGGGCCGCAGGCGGTGGAGGGGTCGGTCGCGTCTGCTGGGCGGTTGGTTGCGCCACGGGAGCACCCTTCGCTCGGATGCTCGTCAACCTAGGCGATTTGTTCAGCCATGACCGGATCGCTCAAACCGGTCGTCGGTCACGCCGCTCGGCAACCCTCTGCATTCACACCTTGGCGGCCAGGCTGGATGCCCCACCCGACGAATCGATCACCTTCGGCGTCAGTCGGCGATCACCTCATCCGCAGCCCAGCGGACCTCCGAGTAGGCATTGGTCAGGGGCATCCGTCGGTCGCGACCGAAGGCCTTGCGCGTCACCCGAAGGGCGAAGGGCGTCTGGCGCCGCTTGAACTCGTTGCGGTCGACCAGGCGGGCCACCCACCGGGCCAACTCGGGATCGGCGCCGGATTCGAGCAGCTCCTCGACGGTGAAGTCGTCGTCGACGTAGCGCTCCAGGACGACGTCGAGCTCGTCGTAGGGCGGCAGGCTCTGGTCGTCGCGCTGGTCGGGGCGCAGCTCGGCCGACGGCGCCTTGATGATCGTCGAGGTGGGGATCGGCGGCGTGTCGCCCCGCTCGACCGCCAGCTGGTTGCGCCAGCGCGCCAGCTGAAAGGCACGGGTCTTGTAGATGTCGCCGATCGGGGCCAACGCGCCGTTGCTGTCGCCGTACAGCGTGGAGTAGCCGACAGCGAACTCGGACTTGTTGCCCGTCGCCAGCGCCAGCCAGCCGAACTTGTTACACAGCGCCATCACCAGGGTGCCGCGGATGCGGGCCTGCAGGTTCTCCTCGGTCAGGTCGGCCTCGGTCCCTTCAAAGCTCGGGGCCAGCTCACCCATGAACGACCCGTAGACGTCCGCGATGGCGATGGTTCGGTAGTCGAGCCCAAGGTTGGTCGCCAGTGCTGCGGCATCGTCGCGGCTGTGCTCGGAGGAGTGCTGCGACGGCATCGACACGGCGTGCACGTGCTCGGCGCCCAGTGCATCGGCGGCCAGCATGGCGACGAGGGCCGAATCGAGCCCGCCCGACAACCCCAGGCAGGCATCGGTGAAGCCGCCCTTGGCGAAGTAGTCGGCCAGCCCGAGACGAAGCGCCTCCCAGACCTCGGCGTCGGGAGGCAGCTCCAGCGCGATCGTCGGGGGATCGATCGACGGGAGCTCGGACGGCGCTGCGGCGCCGGGCTCGATCGTCACCAGCGGCAGGGCGATCTCCAGGCCGCGGGGTTCCAACTCGAGGTCGACGATCATCAGGTCGTCGACAAACTGGGGTGCCCGGGCGAGCACCTCGCCGTCGCCGTCGACGACCGTCGACGCACCGTCGAAGATCAGCTCGTCCTGCCCGCCGACCTGGTTGACGTACACGACCGGGATGCCCGCCCGGCGCGCCCGGTCGGACAACAGGGCCTCGCGCACGGCCACCTTGCCCTCCTCGAAAGGCGAAGCGTGCAAGCTGATCAGCACGTCGGCGCCCGCCGCCGACTGATGGGTGGGGGGGCCGTCGACGTACCAGATGTCCTCGCAGATCGACACGCCGACGACCAGGCCACCGATGCGAAACAGCGGCTGATCCTCGGGACCTTCGGTGAAGTAACGGTCTTCATCGAACACGCCGTAGTTGGGCAGTCGCTGTTTCTGGTAGCGACCGTGAATCACACCGTCCGAGGCGACCGCCACCGTGTTGGCCGTGCGGATGCCGCCCACCGAATCGATGGCCAGGTCATCGTCGGCGTAACCGAGCAGCGCCACGCATCGCCCGGTGCGGGTGACCAGGCGGTCGAGCGCCTCGACGTTGTCCTCGAGGAACCCCCGCCGGATCAACAGGTCCTCAGACGGGTAGCCGGGCACGGCCAGCTCGGGAAACGCCACCAGGTCGCACCCGGCAGCCTCGGCCTGGTCGTACAGCTCGCCCAACCGGGCGATGTTGCCGGGCAAATTGCCCACGTGCGGGTTCATCTGGCCGAGGGCGACACGCAACGTGGGCATCGCGTGACCTTACCGAGTGACCTCCCAGCGGGAACCCGCCGAAGCGCTCGGGTGTGGAGGTGTGCCCGCCAGAATGGTGGGCACACCTCCACACCTCCACACCTCCACACCTCCCACCTCCACACCTCCACACCTCCCGTGAGGTTGGATGGTCGGAGTGGCGTCCAGACGGTTCGGCTATCGCTTGGCCCAGGCCGAGCACACCGTGTTGGTCATCAGCGCTGCCACCTCGTAGGGGTCGATGTTGGCGTTGGGTCGACGGTCCTCGATGTAGCCCTTCTGATCCTGAGCGACCTGCCACGGGATCCGCACCGAGGCGCCCCGGTCGGACACCCCGTAACGGAACTCCGAGTAGTGGGCGGTCTCGTGATCGCCGGTGAGACGGGCCTCATAGCCGTGGCCGTAGGCGGCCAGGTGCTCCTCGAGCTTGCCGGGCGCACCGAGCGATTCGCACGCTGCGATAACCGCGTCGTAGCTCTCCCGCATCGCGTTGGTCGAGAAGTTGGTGTGGCAGCCGGCGCCGTTCCAGTCGCCCTCGATCGGCTTGGCGGAGATCGAGGCGTTGACGTTGAAGTCCTCGGCGATCCGGTACAGCAGGTAGCGGGCCATCCACATGTGGTCGCCCACCTCGACCGTGCCCACCGGACCGATCTGAAACTCCCACTGACCCAGCATCACCTCGGCGTTGGTGCCCGAGATGGCCAGACCGGCGGCCAGACAGGCGTCGGCGTGTGCCTCGACGATCCGGCGCCCGGCGGTCTCGATCGCCCCCACCCCGCAGTAATAGGGGCCTTGGGGGGCGGGGTAGTAGTAACCGGCCTTGGGCCAGCCCATCGGTCGGCCCTCCTCAAAGAACGTGTACTCCTGTTCCATGCCGAACCACGGCTCCTGGTCGGCGAAGCTCTTGGCCACCTCGACCGCTGCGGCTCGCCTGTTGGTCGGGTGCGGCAACAGCGTGTCGGGCACGAGCACCTCGCACAGCACCAGCTTGTCGTCGCCGCTGCGGATCGGGTCGGGGGTGATGAACACCGGGCTGAGCACGCAGTCGCTGTTGGCGCCCTGGGCCTGGTTGGTCGACGATCCGTCAAAGCCCCACAGTCCCAGCTCGGTGCCGTCGGGGACGATCTTGGTCTTCGAACGGATCAGGGGCACGGGCTCGGTTCCGTCGATCCAGATGTATTCGGCTCGGTAGGCCATCGGTGGGCTCCTCGGGGTGGCGGCGCAGCGCGCCGGGCATGAACGGGGGTTGACGAACACCATGATCGGCGGGCTGCGTTTCGGCGTCATGACCCGAATGTCACGGGAATGTGAACAGATGGCCGCAGCGCACGATCGGAGGTGTCAACGCGTGACGCCCATGGTGAAATGGCATCCATGACGCCTGCGACCCCCAGCGGACCCGACCGGCCCGACAGCTCCGCCCGACGCAACTACGTGCTACGCACGGTGGAGGAGCGCGGCATCCGCCTGATCCGACTGTGGTTCTGCGACGTGCTGGGCCAGATGAAGTCGGTGGTGATCTCGCCAGTGGAGCTCGACACCGTGTTCGAGGAGGGGCTGCAGTTCGACGGCTCGGCGATCGACGGGTTTTCCCGGGTGCACGAGAGCGACGTGTTGGCCCGGCCCGACCCGTCCAGCTTCGGGGTGCTGCGCTCCGGGCGGGACGGCGATCCTGCCACCGCCACGATGTTCTGCGACATCGAAACGCTTGCCGGCGAGCCCTACCCCGGCGACCCGCGAGCGGTGCTGCGCCGGGTGATGGCCGAGACTCGCGAGGCCGGATACGAGTTCATGTGTGCCCCCGAGGTGGAGTTCTTCTACTTCCTCTCCGGCGATCCGTCCCGTCCCCCGGAACCGCTCGACGAGGCCAGCTATTTCGACGTGACGATCGCAGATGTGGCTTCGGACCTGCGCCGGCGCACGATCGGGCGACTGGAGGCGATGGCGATCCCGGTCGAGTACTCCTTCCACGAGGACGGCAACAGTCAGCACGAGATCGACCTGACCTGGGACGACGGGCTGTCGATGGCCGACAACGTGATGGCGCTGCGCATGGTGGTGCGCGAGGAGGCCCACGCCGAGGGGATCCATGCCACGTTCATGCCCAAGCCGCTCGCCGACCAGCAGGGCTCGGGCATGCATACCCACATGTCGCTGTTCCGCGACGACGCCAACGCCTTCCACGACCCCGACAACCCGTACGGGCTCTCCGAGGTCGGCCGGGCGTTCGTCGCTGGACTGCTGCGCCATGCCGCCGAGATCACCGCCGTCACCAACCAGCTGGTCAACAGCTACAAGCGGTTGGTGCCCGGATTCGAGGCGCCCAACTCGATCAGCTGGGCCCGCAACAACCGCTCAGCGCTGGTGCGGATCCCCGAGTACAAGCACCACAAGCACTCCTCCACCCGGATCGAGTTCCGCTCCCCCGACGCCGCCTGCAACCCCTACCTGGCGTTTGCGCTGATCCTCGCAGCGGGCATGCGGGGCGTGCGCGAGGGCTACGAGCTACCGGCCGAGGCCCCCGACGACCTGCACCTGCTGAGCGAGGATCAGCGGGCCGACCTCGGCATCGCCACGCTGCCCAAATCGCTGGCCCAGGCCCTCGAGGTGATGGAGGGTTCCTCGCTGGTGCGATCGACCCTGGGACCCCACATCTTCGAGTGGTTCGTGCGCAACAAGAACTCGGAGTGGGCCGACTACAAGGCCCACGTCAGCCAGTTCGAACTCGACCGCTACCTGCGAGCGTGGTGAGCCGGTGGGCGGACAGATGAGCGACAGCGCGGGCGACCTGCTCGTCTACCCGCGCCCTTCCCCCGACCTTGCCCGTCTGCTCGACCTGGCCGGCCGGCCCTGGTGCGCCGTCGCCGACGACCTGGAGGCTCGCAATGCCGAGGGCGAACCGTGTGGCGCCATCGTCGAGCTGGTCGATCGTGGCTTCGGCACGGCCGATCCGGCCTCGGAGAACGACGGTTCCGACCCGGCCTGGGCGGTGCTCACGGCCCTCGCCCGCCGGGAGCCACCGTTGCGAGCGGTGCTCGTGCTCGTCGGTGGCACCCGCCTGGGCGAGCTGGAGGGCCGCGACGACCTGTTCGCCGACTTCTGCCTCACGCCCTTTCATCCGGCCGAAGCGGCGGCCCGGCTCGCCCACCTGCTGGCCACGTCCGCCCCGGCCGGTGCAGCCGTCCTCCTCTCGGGAGCGTCCGACGACGCGTCCGAGTTGGTGAACTACGGGCCGCTGCTGCTCAACACCCAGAGCTACCAGGCCCGCATCGCCGGACGAACGCTCGACCTCACCTACATGGAGTACGAGCTGCTGGCCTTTCTGGCCCAGAACCCGGACCGGGTGCACAGCCGGGAGGTGTTGTTGAGCCGGGTCTGGGGATACGACTACTACGGCGGGGCCCGCACGGTCGACGTGCACATCCGTCGCCTGCGTTCGAAGCTGGGCGAGGAGCACGCCCGCATGATCCAGACCGTGCGGTCGGTGGGATATCGCTTCGGTCGCCACGAATCCGGACCGGAGGGGTAGCCGTTACGTGTTGAGCTCGATCAGCTCGGAGCCCTCATGGCGGGCCTCGGCATCAGCGGTGAGCGTCTGACCGAATGCGGCGGCCAGGATGGGGCTCGTCGCCATGACGAGCACGGGGATGACCACCAAGAGGACGACGACGATGATGAGCGCACCAAGCATGCGGCCAGCCTAGCGAGCGGTTGCGCTGCGCTCCCGGTCCCCGAGCGGGGCGTGCGCCCAGGCCTCGATCTCGACCAGTGCGCCTGCGGGCAGCGCCGAGACCGCAACGGCCGAGCGGGCCGGCCGGTGACCGTCGAAGAACGCCGCATAATGCTCGTTGATGACGCCGTAGTCGTTCATCGACACCATGAACACCGTCGTCTTCACCACGTCGGTTGGCACCAGCCCCGCCTCGGCCAGGCGGAGGCCCAGGTTGGCCAGCGCCGCGTCGCACTGCGGGCCCAGCCCGTCGGCCATCGTGTTGTCGATCATGCCGATCTGACCCGAGAGGATCACCCACTCCCCGGCTCGAACCCACGGTGAATACGGCCCGATCGGAGTGTCGCTCATGCCCCCAGGGTGTCACAGGCCAACTGGGGAGCGCAGGGGACGAGCTGCGAACTCGGGAGCCCACACGACCGCCAGAGCGCGCTCCGGGCTCCCCAGTTGGGCACGAGCTGCGAACTCGGGAGCCCACACGACCGCCAGAGCGCGCTCCGGGCTCCCCAGTTGGGCGGTGGGAGGGTCGGGCGCAGGGTCGGGTTTGGGTTTGGGTGCAGCCTGAGGGTGATGCCGTCCGGGGTCAGGGGTCGAGGGCCAGCAGCAGCGCCGACTCGTACACCGCCTCCGCCCGGTGCCACCAGGCCGGCGATTCGGTGGCCAGGCGCTCCAACATGACGCCGGAGTTCACCTCGAGCACCTCTCGTCCCGCCTCGGAGTCGACGACGTCGACCGAGCAGAACACCGCCCCCAGCTCGGCTGCGGCCAACAGCGCCAGCCGGGAAAGCTCGTCGACGAGGGGTCCGTCATCGACGAGCGTCGGGATCGACCCGGCGCCCAGGTTGTGGCGCAGTCCCAGGTGCACCAACTCACCGTCGGCCGGCACCCGGCGCAGCAGCGACGGGTCGTGGGTGTCCATCCAGTCCCGAACGGTGTCCGGCCCGATCCCACCGGCCACCACCGCAGCCGACACCAGCTCGATCACGGCCGACGCTCCGTCGCCGGTGACGCTGGGCCGGTCCTTGCGGTAGATCAGCGGGGTGGAGCCGTCGACGACGAGCACCCGGTGTTCGGCGGTCACCTCGCGCCAGGGGCCGAGGGCCGCACCCCGGTGGCGGGTGAGGATGCTGCTCAGCGCCACCTCGGCAGCGCCACGGTCGGCGGCCCGGTACACGTCGGCCCCGCCGGTGCCGTCGTTGGGCTTGACCACCAGCGGCCAGCCGAACTGGCCGGTCAGCTCGTCGGTGCGCCGCCCAACCGATGACTGGCCCACCCACCGCCCGAACTCGGGGGCGATCACCAGCTCGTGGGGAACCGCCGCCACCCCGGCAGCGGCGAGCAGCTGCGCCGTGGCCACCTTGTCGTCACAGATCAGGGCGACCGCCGCCGGGTTGAGATCGAAGGAGTACCCATAGATGCCCACCCGGTGACCGGCTCGGTCCTCGATCCGGACCACCCAGTCGGCGCCGCTGGTCGACACCGTCCAGCGATGACGTTGGGCGAGGGAGCGACACATCGCCACCAGTGCGCGGCCACTGTTGGCGCTCACGTCGGTTCGGTGTCCGGTGCCTGGGGGCGCGGCGCCGGGGACCCGGGCTGCCGGGCTCGCGGCGGCCGGCCCCAGGGGAGTCCGCCGAGCGGCCAGGCGGACACGAATCCGCTGGCCGACCAGGCGGCCGCGGCCACCGCGGCGAACACCGCCGTGCTGACCGGACGTGCCGACTCGTCGAGGGCATCGTCGTCGATCGTGATCGACACCGGCGGCAACTCGGAGGCCTTGAGGATCCCGAACGAGCGGATGGTGAGGTCCTGGGGTTCGCCCTGTTCGTCCACCGCCAGGCCCTCGGTCGACACCCAGCCGAGCCCGGCGTGGACGGCGCCGATCGCGTACGAGCGCAACACCACCTCATCGAGCGGCGTACCGGCCGAGACGGTCACGTCGATGCCGTCGGGACCGAATGCGGTGATCGTGGCGCACCCACCCTCCGGAGCGGTGACGCTCACCCGGTCGGGCGCAGTGCCGGCCAGCGCGACCGCCAGTGTCTGGGCCTCCGCCCAGCCCGCCCCGCGCAGCTCCGCCGACGTCGACGGTCCGGCGATCGGAACCACCTCGACCGTGGCGGCGGGCAACACCGCCTCGATGCGGGCGACGGCCGGTGACGGGTCGGCGGGGCCCGACCAGCCGACGAGCACACGGCCCGAGCCGTCACTGCGGAGCCCCGCTGCGATCGGTGGGCGCTTGGCCCCCAACCGCACGACATCCTCCCGGCTGAGCAAAACCCGCACGGGCCGGCCGAGACGGTCGGCCCACTCCCGGGCGATCGCATCCACGCCGACGCGCTGAACCCCGCCTGCGGAAGCGCCGGAATCGCCGGACAACACCGGCTCGATCTTGCCGCCGAAGGCGCCACCGTTGGCCAGCGGGCTGGCGGGCTCGCCGCCCGGTTCGCACCAGGAGGCATCGGTCTCCAGGTAGGCCGGCTCAACCCATGAGGTGCTCAGCCGCACCGCCCAGTCGCCCTCGGGCACCGACAGCGGGGGCGCTGTCGCGACGGTGGAACGCCGCCCCTGCACCTTGCCCGATGCGAGACGGGCGCTGGCGAGCGTGTCGCCCGCCGTCCAGCCCCCCGTTCCGTCGGGCACGACGACGACGGCATCGGCCGGTGCGGCGTCGGCGGCGAAACCGGCTCGGCCCGCCACCACGTCGGCGCCGACGCTCTGGGGTGCGCCGCCCTCGATCACCGCCCGGAATGCAGCGCGGGTCACCGCAGCGTCGTCACGTTCGGGGGCGGTCAGCTCGCCGACACCGAGTGCAGCCTCGGTGATCGTCTGCCAGCCGGTACAGCGGCACAGGTGGGCGGCGAGCGCCCGTTGAACCGCCGGGGCCTCCAGACGCACCGGGGTCTCCGGCGCCCCATCCGACCCCGAACGCGCCGCTGCGCCGCGCTCCGTCTTGGCGGCCAGGCCCTCGAGCCGACAGATGATCCCGGGGGTGCAAAAGCCGCATTGTGAGGCCCCGGTGGCCAGGAAGGCGTCGGTCCACGCCCGACGCCGGTCGACGTCCAGCCCGTCGAACGTCGTGATCGAGCGTCCGGCCAGGCGCCGCACGGGGGTCACGCAGGCCACTCGAGGGGCGCCATCGACCAGCACGGTGCAACACCCGCACTGACCCTGCGGGCTGCACCCATCCTTGGCCGAGATGACGCCGGCATGGTCGCGCAGTGCGTCGAGCAGCGTGGGGGTGCCCTCGGGTACCTCGACGGTGACGCCGTCGACCACCAGCGTGAGTGAACTCACCGTGAGACCGACGGCCGTCGAGTGCTGTTTGGTCTCGGGAGAGTGTGGCTCAGCTGAAGGACGAGCCGCAGCCGCAGGTGCGCTGCGCGTTGGGGTTGGTGATGGCGAAGCCGCTCTCCAACCCGTCCTTGTAATCCAGGGTGGCCCCGTCGAGCAGCTGGGCGCTGGACGGATCGCTCACGACCTTGATCGCTCCATAAGCCTCGGAGACGTCCTCGGCGTCGGTCTCGGAATCGAAGAACATCTCATAGGAGAAGCCCGAGCAGCCACCAGGACGAACGGCCACCCGCAACGCCAGGGCATCGTCGCCCTCAGCCGCGATGAGCTGTTGAACCTTGTCGGCTGCCGTATCGGTCAGCGTGATCATCTTGTCTCCCAGGTGGTTGGCGAGCCGGCGATGCGGCCATGGTAGCTGTGGTCGAACGATCGGTCACGGGTCGACCTCGCCGTACAGGTTACCGAGGGGTCGGGCGTCGCGTGCGGTCGGGTTTGGTGCCGCTCAGCGGGTCAGACGTCCGCCGGCTGCGGTCGGGGGCGGTCCTTGTCGATGACGACGCAGCACGGCTCGCGGGCGGTGCGGTCGTGAAAGTCGACCGGGGGTGCGTCACCGCGGGCCTCGAGAAGCCCTTCGATCAGGCCGCGGTGCAGCGAGCAGACCAACTCGGGGTTGGCCTCGGCCAGCTCGGAGAACGGGCAGTGGCCGAACCACACCCACGACGGCTCGGCGCCGACCGGCTCGGGGTCGAAGCCCCAGGCCCCCATGAGCGACATGGTCGCCTCCAGCGCATCGCCCGGGTGCGTCCCGGCCAGCGTGCGGCCATGATCGCGCCCCACCTCGGCCGCGTCCGCGCCGGAGAGCCCCGCCTCCGAAGCCAGCGCCAACAGCATGCCGGCGATCGCCGGGTACACCGGGGGCTCAAGCCCCAGGCTGGGGGCATCGGCGGCCAGCGAGTACAGGTGCTGTGGCCGGCCGACCCCCCCGCTGGTGCGGGGGCGAACCTCGAGCAGACCCAACTCGCGCATGCGCTCCAGATGGGGCCGCACCGTGTTGGGGTGCAGGTCGAGCAGTTCGGCCACCTCGACGGTGGACCGTGGTGACGCGGCTCGTGCCAGCTCAAGGTAGATCGCATACCGGGTGTTGTCACCGAGCGCCTTGAACATGGCCAGTTGGTTCGACTGCACGGCTACAGTTTACACGGTCCTCGCCAGTAGAATGTCGCCATGGCGACGACGCAGCTTCCGCAGGCTCCATCGGTCGACGAGGTGACGGCCGTGCTCACCCATGTGGTCGACCCCGAGCTGGGTGCCAACATCGTCGAGCTGGGCATGGCTCGCGAGGTGGTCGTCGCCGCCCAGGGCGAGCTGGCCGCCCGGGTGCCGCGCATCGTGTTGAGCCGCACCGACGACGGCCCCGACCGGGCCAACGGTGGCACCCCCGAGGGTGCCGTGGTCGTCGTCACGCTGGCGCTGACCACTTCCGGGTGTCCACTGCGCGCCCAGCTGCGCCGCGACATCATCGAACGGGTCGGCTCGTTGCCCGGGGTGGGCGAGGTCCGCATCAGCTGGGCGGAGATGACCAAGGCGGAGAAGGCCGACGCCATGGCGATCGCCCGGAAGCGGGCAAGCGAGCGGGCGCCGACCGACCTGTTGCCCGCCAGGACCCGCGTCATCCTGGTCGCCTCGGGCAAGGGCGGGGTGGGCAAGTCATCGGTCACCGCCAACCTGGCGGTGGCGCTGGCCGGGCGCGGCATGACCGTCGGCCTGATCGACGCCGACATCTGGGGCTTTTCGATCCCCCGCATGCTCGGCATCGACGGGCGCCTGCAGGCCGCGGCCGAAGATGGCGACGACGGCAAGGACAGCGACGCCAAGATCAGCCCCCATCGGATCCAGGTCCCGTCGACCCTGCACGACGGGCCGGGAGGCGCGGTCGAGGCGGTGTCGATGGGCTTCCTCGTCGACGACGAATCGGTGGCCCTGATGTGGCGCGGCCTCATGCTGCAGCGAGCGGTTCAGCACTTTTTAGAAGATGTCGCCTGGGGCGAGCTCGACTACCTGCTCGTCGACCTGCCACCCGGAACCGGCGACGTCCAGATGGGCCTGGCCCGCCTGCTGCCCCGCGCCGAGATGTTGGTGGTGACCACGCCGTCACTCGCCGCCAGCCGGGTGGCCCGGCGCGCGGTGTCGATGGCCCGCAACAACTACCTGCGGGTGATCGGCGTCGTCGAGAACCTGTCGAGCTATGTGGCGCCCGACGGCTCCAACCAGGATCTTTTGGGCTGGGGGGGCGGCGCTTCCCCCCCCCGTGATCCGGGGGCGCTGCTTCGGGCTAAGACCCCGACGGAGGCGGGGCTCGCCCTGCTCGGCGACGACGGCAAGCCGGTGGCGTTGCAGCTGAGCCACATCGATGCTTCCGCCGCTCCGCCCAGCCCGGCCGCCCGAGCGTTCGGTGAGCTGGCCCGCCTGGTCGCCACCGAGGTGTCCCCGCCGATCGAAATGGCTGGATGCACGGCCCACTTTGGTCCGGTCGACCTGGAGACGATGCGCATTCCGGGCGAGACCGTCGTTCAGCTCACCTGAGCGAGCCCGGTGCCTCAGTGACTCAGTGACTCAGTCGAGCGGCGCGGCGGTCTCGGCGTCGTAGCGGCTGCCATCGGGGAGCATGATGACCAACCGGTCGCCCTCGACGACGAGCTCGGGCGTGACCGCTGTGGGGTCGTCTCGACCATCGAGCGCCGCCAACGCCTCCGACGTGGACTCGAAGCGGTTCAGCCAGTGCATGGTGACCACGGTGGGAAAGATCATCGTGATCGTGCCCGCGGCCGCCTCGGACAGCGCCTGGGACGGGGCGACCCAGCGGGTCGACACCAGCTCGACGTTGTCGTGCAGGGCCACCTGGCGGGGCGGCGCCCCCGTGACGTAGAAGCGTGTGTCGTAGCGGCGGTTGGCCCCGAGCGGAGTGGTCCAACGCGAAAGCGGCATCAGCCGATCGACCGCCAACACCAGATCTTCGGCGACGCACAGCTGGGCCATGTTGGCCGAGCCCGAGTCGATCAACTCGCGCCACGACGGGGTGGACGAGCGGTCCCCCCCGGTTTCGGGGTGCAAACCGTCGATCAGCCTGGCGGCCTCGGGTTCATCCAACGACACCATGTCGGCCTGATGGCTGCGACGAGCGAGCAGCAGGCCCGCCTCCTCGAACGCCTCGCGCACCGCCGCCACCCGGGGGGCGAGCTCCCAGCTGCTCGGCAACTGCTCGTGCACGATGCGGGGTTGGGCCACCGGGTCGTCGTCGGGGTCGACCGCACCGCCCGGAAAGACGTAGGCGCCGCCGACGAAGTCGCTGTCGAGGTTGCGGCGCATCATCAGCACCTCGAGGCCGGGCCCCGGGGTGCCGGTCGGTTCGGTGCCATCGCTGTCACGCAACAACACGACCGTGGCCGCATCGAGGATCGGTACCAGGTGAGGTTCTTCGGAGATCATCCCTACAGCCACGGTCGGCCAGGCTACTCCCACGATCCCGGTCCGACCCCTCGGCGCTAGCCTCCGCTCCGTGCGTCCACCTTCGATCGACCGCCTGGCCCGCGATCATGCGGCGTCGGGGCTGGCCCACCCCACGCTGGTGGCGTTGGCCCGCCGAACGGTCGCCGAGGTCGCCCCCGAAGCGGTCGAGACCACACTGGCGGCGGCGGTGGCCCACCGGCTGGCCCAACGCACCCAGGAGGTGATCAACGGCACCGGCGTGCTGTTGCACACCAACCTGGGTCGGGCGCCGGTCGACCCGGCGCCGGCCGACCGCTACTCCAACCTGGAGTTCGACCTGAGCGGCGGCAAGCGCGGCCCCCGGGCGGCGGCGGTCACCGACCTGGCGACCGTGCTCACCGGGGCGGAGGCAGCGTTGGTCGTCAACAACTGCGCCGCCGCGGTCATGTTGGCGTTGGCCGCAGTCGCCGGTGGCGGCGGGGTCATCGTCAGCCGCGGCGAGCTGGTCGAGATCGGCGGCGGTTTCCGAATACCCGACGTGCTCGCCCAATCCGGCGCCTCGCTCGTCGAGGTGGGCACGACCAACCGCACCAAACCGGCCGACGTCATCGCCGCCTTCGAGCGCGCACCGGGGGATGGCCCACCCGTCACCATGGTGCTGAAGGTGCACCAGTCCAACTACCGCATCGTCGGGTTTACCGAGTCGGTGTCGGTTGCCGAGGCTCGGGAGCTGGCCCCCGAGGACGTCATCGTGATGGCCGACCTGGGGTCCGGGCTGCTCGATGCCCGCTGCCGCTGGCTGCCCGGTGGTCCGCCCGCCTGGCTGGTCGACGAGCCCGGCGTCGCCCAGGTGATTGCCGACGGCGCCGACCTGGTGGCGGTGAGCTGCGACAAGTTGATGGGCGGCCCACAGGCCGGGCTGCTCGTCGGCCGGGCCGACCTGATCGCCCGCTGCGCCCGCCACCCCCTCATGCGGGCGTTGCGCTGCGGCGGAGCCACGCTGGCCGCGCTGGAGCACACGCTGGGTGCCTACGCCGCACGCGACTTGGACGCGCTGGTGTTCTGGTCCCTCGCAACCGAGCCGGTCGAGGCCCTGGCCGGTCGAGCGGACGCGCTGGCCCGGCGAGTGGCGGCGGCACGGGTGATCGACACCGTCGCCACGACCGGGGGTGGGACGCTGCCCGGGGCGGAGATCCCGTCGGTGGGCCTGGCGCTGCCCGGCGACCACGCCGCCGCGCTGCGCGCAGCCGACCCCCCGGTGATCGCCCGCCAGGCCGACGGCGACACCATCGTCGATCTACGCACGGTGTTCGCCGACCAGGACGACCATCTTGGCTCCGCCTTGAACGCCGTCCTCTCCGGCTCAGCCGACCGATGAGGCGGCGCTTGCCATGACCGTGCTGGGCACAGCCGGACACGTCGACCACGGCAAGTCCACCCTGGTGCGCGCCCTGACCGGCACCGATCCGGACACCCTGGCCGCCGAGCGAGAGCGCGGCCTGACGATCGACCTGGGCTTTGCCGTCGCCCAGTTGCCCTCGGGACGTCGCGTGCACCTGGTCGACGTACCCGGACACGTGCGGTTCCTCAAGAACATGTTGGCCGGCGCCGGCGCCGTGTCCGGGGTGATCTTCGTCGTCGATGCCGTCGAGGGTCCGATGGCTCAGAGCCGCGAGCACCTGATGCTGCTCGAACTGCTCGGGGTTGAGCACGGCCTGGTGGTGATCACCAAGGCGGACGCGGTCGACGACGACCGCCTCGACGACGCCACGCTGGAGGTACTCGAGTTTCTGGAGGGCTCGCCGCTGGCCGACGCCGACCCGATCGCGATCGACTCGCTGTCCGGCCGGGGCCTGGCCACGCTTCGCACCGAGATGGACCGGCTGGTCGACCGGGTCGGCACGGCCGCCGTCACCGGCCGCGCCCGCCTGTGGGTCGATCGGGCGTTCAGCGCGCCGGGCGCCGGCACGGTGGTGGCCGGCACCCTCAGCGGTGCGCCCCTGGCGATCGGCGACCCGATCGTGCTGGCGCCGGGAGGCCGCAGCGCCCGCATCCGCGACCTGCACAGCGACCATGCGCCCGTGCAGCGGGCCGAGCCGGGCAACCGCTATGCCCTGGCGCTCAGCGGCGTGCCCCGCGACCTGGTGGGTCGTGGCGTCGCGGTCGTCGGCCCTGAGGACTGGTCACCGACGACGATGGTTGACGCCACGGTGACCGTGCTGCCCAGCCTCGACCATTCCCTGTCGCGGCGCGGCGCCCACGTCTTGCACCTCGGGTCGGGCGAGTGGCCGGTGAAGGTGCGGGTGCTCGGCGGCGAGGCGCTCGAACCGGGTGAGGAGGGCTACCTGCGCATCCACCTGCCCCAGCCGCTCCCGCTCGCCCCGGGCGACCGTTACGTGCTGCGCGAGAGCGGGCGGGGCGAAACCCAGGGTGGGGGCACGATCCTCGAGGTCGCACCGCAGCGTCGCGCCGCGTTGGCCGACCCGAGCGCCGACCCCGAGCGCGTGATCGCCGACCGAGGGTGGGTGCGGGCCGAGGAGTTCCGACGGCTGACCGGCGTCGCCCGGCCGGCCGACGTCGGCGACTGGCTGGTCGACCCCGGGGTGCGCCACCGTGCCGAGACGGAACTCGAGGCCCGGACACACGCGGCCGGCGCCCTCGGGCTGGCCCTCGCAGAGCTCGACGACCGCGACCGGGCGCTGGCCGAGGTGCTGGCCGACCGAGGCGAACGCCTGGCGCTGCGCGACGGCCGCCTCGTCCTGCCCGGCGTCGACCTCCATCATCCATGGTTGGACGAGATCGCGCAGGCGGGGTTCGACCCGCCACCCCCGACCGGCATCGAGACCGCGGCGCTGCGCAGTTGGGTGGCCGACGGCCGGGTCGTCAAAGTGGGTGACGCCTGGTGGGCCGCCACCGCTGTTGCCGAGGCCGCCCGTCGGGTGACCGCCGCGCTCGGTGACCGCCCGGACGGCATCACGGTCGCCGAGGTGCGCGATGCCTTGGACAGCTCGCGAAAGCCCACCCTGGCAGTGCTCGGCCTCTTCGACGCCAACGGCATCACCCGTCGGCGCGGCGACCTGCGCGTCGCCGGGCCGCGGCTCGCAGCGGTCGCCGACGGCGAGCCGCTCGACGCCCGCTGAGCCTCGACCGGCTCCCTGCTGGATCAGCTGGCAGCGAGCTGGCGTTCGAGCATCGACTTACGCTCGCTCTCGCTGAGCCCGCCCCAGATGCCGTGAGGTTCGTGTATCTCGATTGCGTAGCTGAGGCAGTCCGACCGAACCGGACAGATCCCGCAGATGGCCTTCGCCCGCCTTTCACGCTCAAGGCGCTCGTGCTTGCGTTCGGTCTGTGCAGGCGGGAAAAACACCTCGGACTGCGGACCACGACAGGCGGCCCGTAACTGCCAAGCGACTGGCGACAACTGAATGCTCACGCTCTATCCCCCGATGAGCTCGCTGATGACTACCCCGACGACTGTAGAGAGCCCGCCCCGCGCAGCGAAAGTCAGGCGTGCCCGACGGCACTACTCGGCGGCATCTCCGCCGCGGTTTTTGCGCAGCTCGCGGTAGTCCTTGGCGCCGCCCTCCTCGGGCTCGACCTCCAACAACAGGCCGTCCACGTCCACCACGCGCGCCCGGTCACCCACGCTGAGCGGCGTGGACCGGTTGGCGCGGGCCTTCCACAGCCCACCCTGAATGCGCACCATGCCCTCGGGGTCGACCGACTCGGTGACCTCCCCCATCTCGCCGACCATCCAGGTCCGCCCGATCGTCGGGGTGCCGAACCGGGCCCGCACCATCGACGGCATGCCGGAGAACATCATCGACGCCATGCCGATGATCCCGACGACAACGGCGATCCACGGGAAGGGGACGCCGTCGAAAAGCGTGAGCGACCCGACGATGAACCCGGCCATGCCCACCGCCGCCCAGAATCGGGGAATGCCCGTCTGCACGTCGACGGCAAACGCGATCATCGACGCCACCACCAGCGCCACCGCCCAGTTCCGCACCGGCAGCACCCCCAGGCCGTACCCGCCGAGCAGCAGGGCAACCGCACCCACCACCCCGGCGACGCCCACACCGGCGGTGTAGAACTCGAACAACAACAGGCCCAGGCCGATCACGAAGGCCAGGTAGGCCACCGCCGGGCTGGCGGCGGTGTGCAGCAGCTGCTTGGGCAGTGGCAGCTTGACGAAGCGCACGACGGTGACCGGCTCGCGCCGACTCTCGCCGCCGACGTCGACCACCTTGGTCTCGAACCAATCGAGGCCGACCAGCGCGTCACCCAGCGTGGGCGCCACCACGGCGACCACGCCCGCCTTCTGGGCGGGTTCGGCCTCGAGCGTGGTGTCGAGCTGCCCTGGTTCGCTAGGCAACAGGTCGCCGAACTCGGCCGGGTCCAGCCGCTGGGTGCTGTCGAAGCGCACCGTCGATCCGGGGGCGATCGACGCATCCGGGCTGAGTGCGACCAGCTCGGCGGCGCCGCCGATGGCCTCGGCGCCGCTGGGGCCCACCCACACCGACATCTTCTTGGGAAAGCGGTCGAGGCGCCGGGCCAGGTTGGTGAACTGCCCGTCGGTGAGCACCACGCCGGGGCTGTCGAGCTGGAGCACCACGCCGACCAGGTCGTCGGAGCGTTGCGTCTCGTCCAGCTCCTCGATGATACCGTCAGCGACCAGCGGGTCGATCAGGCCAGACACGGCGATGACCGTGACGCAACCGGCCGGGCCACAGCCGCCGTCGCCCCCCTGGGCGATCTCGGAGCGCTCGCTCTGAGCGCCCGCCGGCGAGCCCCCGGCCACCCCGCCGAGCGCCAACACCGCTCCTGCGACCATGAATGCGCCGATGAGAGCCCGAACACTATGGAACCTCTCAGCACGGGACCGTTCCTGCCCGATCGGACCCCGGCCGGCCGGTCCACCCGCGGCGAGACGCCTCGCGTTGGCACGAGGAAAAGAACCCGAGATGCGTTGAAGTAGTGTGCCCACAGGCAGGCCTCCGAGGGGAGAACGTGGATCCGACACAGTTCTTTGCTGCATCGCGACTCATTATCGTCGCTGGCAAGGGGGGTGTGGGCAAGACGACCGCCAGCGCCGCACTGTCCGTGGCGGCCGCCAAGTGCGGTTTGTCGGTGCTGCTGGTGGCCTTGGACGCCAAGACCGGCCTGTCCCGACTGCTCGGCTGCGAGCCGCTGGACTACGAACCGGTCGAGGTGCCCCTCCCCGCCGACACGCCCGGCACCATCACGACCAGGCTGATCACCCCCGACGAGTCGCTGATGGACTACCTGGCCGATCACGGGCTGAAGCGGGTGGCCAAGCTGATGGTGAGCTCCGGCATCCTCGAGATCGTCTCGACCGCAACGCCGGGCGTCCGCGACCTGCTGGTGCTCGGCAAGATCCGTCAGCTGGAGAAGGAGGGGGTGGCCGACCTGATCATCCTGGATGCGCCGGCCGGCCACGCCATCAGCTTTCTGCGCAGCCCGACCGGGGTGGCCGAAGCCGCCACCAGCGGTGCGCTGCACACCCAGGCCACCGAGGCGCTCGCCATGTTGGGCGACCCATCCCGAGCCCGGGTGATGCTGGTGACGCTGCCCGAGGAGACGCCGATCAACGAGCTGGTCGAAACCGCCTTCAGCCTGGAGGAGGAAGTGGGCGTGATGCTGGGCCCGGTGATCCTCAACGGCACCTGGCCGCCGCTTCCCGGGCTGGACACTCCGCTCGCGGAGGCCGCCCGTAGGGCCTCGGTCGACCTGTCCGCCGAGGAGCGGGTGTCGCTGGCCTCGGCAGGGGCCTACCGGACCGAGCGCAGCGAGCTGCAACAAGAGCTGACCGAGCGGCTCGCAACAGAGCTGCCGCTGCCCCACCTCGACCTCGACTTTGTGTTCACCAACGAGCTGGAGAGCGACGACCTGCGGACGCTGGCCGACGACCTGTTGAGCGGCATCGAGGCCCTCGACCCGAACTGGGCGGCGCTGTGAGCGTCCCAGGAACCAACGACGCACGCGGGACCCGCCCGACGATGGCCGAGCTGATCGACACGGCGGAGGTGATCGTGTGCTGCGGCTCGGGCGGAGTGGGCAAGACGACCACCGCTGCGGTCATCGGCCTGTCCGCCGCCCGGCGCGGCCGCCGGGCGGTCGTCGTCACGATCGACCCGGCCCGGCGCCTGGCCGACGCGCTCGGGCTGGACCACATCGGTGCGACGGCGTCGCTGATCGACGGTGAGTGGCCCGGCGAGCTGTCCGCCCTGATGCTCGACGCCGAGTCCACCTTCGATTCACTGGTCGAACGCTACGCCGCCAGCGACGCCCAGGCATCGAGCATTCTGTCCAACTCCTTTTACCGCAACATCTCGGGCACCCTGTCGGGCACCCAGGAGTACATGGCGTCGGAGAAGCTGTACGAGCTGCACCAGAACGAGGCCTACGACCTGGTGGTCGTCGACACGCCCCCCACCCGAAACGCGCTGGACTTTCTCGAAGCACCCGAGCGGCTGTCGCGGTTCTTGAACCACCGCATCTATCGAGCGGTCACCGCTCCCAGCCGGGGCGTGTTGCGGGTCTTCAACGCCGCCACCAGCGCCGCCCTGCGCCAGGTGGGCAAGGTGGTCGGCTCGCAGGTGATCAGCGATGCGGTGGCGTTCTTTCAGGCCTTTGAAGGTATGGAGGAGGGCTTTCGCCGGCGCGCGACTTCGGTCACCGAGCTCTTCGCCGACGAGGTGACCGCCTTCGTGCTCGTCACCGCTCCCCGCGAGGACTCGGTGGCCGAGGCCAGCTTCTTCGCCCAGCGCCTGGCCGAGGACGACATCGACGTGCGCGCGCTGATCGTCAACCGAATGCACCCGCCGTTTGGCGAAGCCGACCCCGCCGCCGACGAGAAGGCCGACGGTGAGCTGCGAGGGGCACCGGGCGGCGACGCGCTGGCCGACTACCACCGTGCCCGAGCCGATCTGCGGCGCCTGGCGTCCGAGGAACTGGCCAACCTGGCCCAGCTCACCGCCCAGGTGGCGTCGGCCGTCATCGTCTACGTGCCGTCGCTCGCCACCGACGTGCACGACGTGGCCGGCCTCAACCGCGTGGGCGAGTCGTTGCTCGACCCCGACCCCGCCTGAGCGACGCCGGCGGGGTCGCCGAGCGTTTGGTCGGCCTGGCGCTAACCGTCGCCTTGGAGCGACAGGCGGGCCTCGTCGACGCTGTCGACCACCGAGACGATCTTGTCAAAGCCGGTCGTCTGCAGCAGGCGCACCAGGGTGGCCCGATTGCAGGACACGACGATGTCGCCCCCCGCATCGCGCGTGCGCCTGATGCCTCCGGCCAGTGCGCCGAGGCCGGCCGAGTCCATGAACGGCACCTCGGACAGGTCGATGATGACGTTGCCCATCGTGGCGGCTTCGGTGAGGCGCTCACGAAAGTCGGGCACGGTATAGGCGTCCAGCTCCCCAACCGGCTGACACACGGTCAACCCGTCTGCGTGATCAAACCCGATCTTTACCATGCGACCTCTCCCCCAGCGGTTGCCGAAACCCGACCGAAGCTAGCCCAGCAACGGAGACCTGCCGGGACAGTGTAGATCGACCCCTACCGCTTTGCACTACGCTGCCCTCGTGGAATACGTGCTGGTCGCCACCGATTCCGACGATCTCTTCGACGACGTCGACGCCGCTCTGGGCGACGACCGCTGCGAGGTCGGCCGCGTGAACAGCGGCGCCGCCGTGTTCGGTGCGGTGCGTGAGCGCCAGCCCGACCTGGTTGTCCTCGACCTGCAGATCGGCAACATGGGCGGCATGGCCACCTCGCTGCACCTCCGCAACGAGGCCGGCGGTCGCCGCCTCGCCCCCCAACGCATCTTGTTGCTCCTCGATCGCGGCGCCGACGTGTTTCTGGCCCGTGAGTCCGAGGCCGACGGCTGGATGATCAAGCCGATCGACTCGTTTCGGCTGCGACGTGCCGCCGATGCTGTCGCCGACGGTCGCAGCTGGTTCGAGCACGCCGACGGCATGATCGACGAGGGCGAACCCGCCGTCTGACCCGGGCTCAGACCCGAACCGGGGAGCCCAAACCGCGCCCTGACGGTCATGCGGGCTCCCGAGTTCCGGATCAGCTGAGGCCGAGGCGCTCCGAGAGGTCGCTGCGGATCAGGCCGTGGGGATCGACCGATGCCCGCACCTCCTGCCATTCGGCCAGCCTCGGATACATCGCCGCCAAGAGCTCTGGACGCATGCGGGCGTCCTTGGCCAGGTAGATGCGCCCGCCGACCTCGGCCACCTGCTCGTCGAACCGGTCGAGCAGACGGGGCAGGTCGGGGTCGCCGACCGGCACGTCGACCGTCAGGGTCCAACCGGCCAGCGGAAACGACAGCGGGGCCTCGTTCGCGGGACCGAAACGCTTGAGGACGGTGAGGAACGAGCGACCGCCGGTGCGGGTGAACTGCCGCATGATCCCGGCGAGGACGTCGGTGGCCGAGTCGGGAACGACGCACTGCCACTGCAAAAAGCCCTTGGGACCGTAGATGCGGTTCCAGCTGCCGACCAGGTCGAGGGGGTGGAAGAACCCGGGGATCGAACTGATCATCTCTTTGGGTCGACGGGGTGCCTTGCGAAACCAGGCCTCGTTGAACGCCCGGATCGAGAGCGGGTTCAACACGATCGGCGGCGGGGTGACCGGCACGTCGATCGGCAGCCCCGGGTCGTACGCAAACGGGGATCCGACCCAGCGCTTGGGCAATTCGTCGGGCTGAGCGAAACGACCGGAGGTGATCACCGACCGACCGGCCCTGGCCCCCGTGGCGGCCAGGTCCACCCAGGCAACGGTGTACTCGGCGGTCTGGTCGAGCTCGATCAGGCGGGCGATCGACTCGTCGAGGTTGCGGGTGCGCTCGGCCAGCACCGAGATGCGGGAGGAGGCGATCGGGCGGGCACGGAACGTGGCCTCCTCGATCACCCCGGTCAGCCCCATGCCGCCGACGGTCGCCCAGAACAGCGCCGGCTCGCGGTCGGGGCTGATCGTGCGCCTCTGCCCGTCGGCGGTTCGCAGCACCATCGAGCTGACGTGCGAGCCGAACGAACCCCGGCGGTGGTGGTTCTTGCCGTGGATGTCGGCGGCGATGGCACCGCCCAGGGTGACAAAGCGGGTACCGGGGGTGACCGGCACAAAGAAGCGCCGCGGCACGAGCACTCGCAACAGGGTGTCGATGCTGGTGCCGGCCCGGGCTCGACAGTCGCCCGTGTCGATGTCGAGGTCGACGTCGGTCCACCCGGTGAGGTCGATCACCCGTCCGCCGGAGCGTTGGGCGGCGTCGCCGTAGGACCGGCCCAGGCCCCGGGCCACCATCCCCCGCGACGGTGGGTCGCACAGCGCACGGTCGAGCTCGGCGGCCGATACGGGCGCGAGCACCTCGGCCCGCGTGGGGCTGGTGCGCCCCCAGCCGGTCAGCAGCGCCGATCGGCGCGGCTCAGGTAAGGAGGACACCCGCGCCATACACACCCAACCACACCAACGAGACGATCAGCATTTGGCGATCACGAACCAACACGTACTCCGGTTCGGAACCCTCGCCCCGGTCGACGATCAACACGAAGCGCAACAGCGCCGCCGCAAACGGCGCCAGCGACACCTTGAACAAGACGTCGGCCAGGCCGCCCTGGAGGGCGACGGCCGAATCGAAGGACCACAGGGCATAGCCGATCAGGGCGAGGGAGGCGGCGATGATCTCCACCGATCGCAGGTAGCCGGCGGTGTACTCGGCCAGCACCGGGCGGGCGACGACGGCCCCCTCGCCCAGGTGAAACATCTCGGCGGACCGCTTGCCGGTGACCATCAGCAGCGCCCCGGCCGAGACGACCACGAAAAACCAGGGGGAGATCGGCACGTCGGCGGCCACCGCACCGGCGACGGCGCGCACGACAAAGCCGGCCGCGATCGCCACCAGCTCGATCACGGCCAGGTGCTTGAGCCACAGCGAGTACGCCGTCGTCAGGGCGACGTAGCCCAACAGCACCCACACCAGGTTGGGGCGCAGCAACGAGACGCCGATCGCAGCAGCGAACACGATCAGCCCCCAGGCCACACCAACGCCCACCGGCACCGCACCGGAGGCGAACGGTCGGTGACGCTTTCGTGGGTGGATCCGGTCGCGTTCCAGGTCGCGCAGGTCGTTGAGCACGTAGGTGGCGCCCGCCCCCAGGCTGAACGCGACGAACGCGATCACCACCGATGCCAGCCCATCGGCGCTGCCCAGGACGCCCGCGCCCAGCGGCGCGGCCACCACCAGCAGGTTCTTGGTCCACTGCTGGGGACGCAGCGCCCGCAGGAGGCCGACGATCAACGACGGTTGCTTCTCGCTCACCGCTCGGACCGCTGGTCGCTGTTCGCTCACCGCTTGGACAGACGACGCCAGATCGGACCGGGCAACACCGACATCACACCGAAGACACCCTGCAACGCAGCGGGCGCCCAGATCACCCGGTGGTCCTTCAACATGCCGGTCACCGCGGCCTCGGCCACCTCGTCGGGGTCGACGGTGAACGGTTGCTCCTCCATGCCCTCGGTCATGCGGGAACGCACGAACCCGGGACGCAGCACCGACACCCGCACCCCGGAGCCCTCGAGGTCGTCGGACAGGCCGCGGCCAAAGGCGTCCACCCCGGCCTTGGTCGACCCGTACAGGTAGTTGGTCGCTCGAGGACGGATGCCGGCGACCGACGAGATCACCAGCAACCGACCATGGCCCTGCCCCCGCAGGCGGGCGGCGGCGGCCAGGCCGGCGGACACGACACCGGCAAAGTTGACGTTGACCAGGAGCGCGGCGCCGACCGGGTCGTCGACCAGCGACTCCTGATCGCCGAGCTGGCCGTGGGCCAACACGACCAGGTCGAGGTCACCGACGGCCTCCACCGCTGCGGCCACCACCGCCTGGTGGGTCTCGGGGGCCAACGCGTCGAAGGCAACCACGTCGACCGAGGTGGCGCCCGCCCGTTGGAGGTCGGCGCGGGCCTGCACGGTGCGCTCGTCCTCGGGGTCGCGCACCGCCAGCACCACCTGACGCAGGCGACCATCGATCAGCTTGCGGGCGATGGCCAGTGCGATCTCCGACGTACCGCCGAAGATCAGGGCGGTGCGCGGCTCGCCGTGTGCGTCTTCCAAGGCGGGGTCCTTCATCGGCTCGACGTCAGAGCGGGCATGACACTAGTTCCGATGCGTTGTCCGACCCCCAGGTAGTCGCATCGGTCACCCATTTCGTGTCGGCCTCGTGCCAGAATCGACACCGGTGGTCGGGCGCTGGCCAGCCGGTTGGGCCGGGGGGAGTGAGTCCGCTGAAGCAGTCATCGCAGAATCGCACGTCACTGCCCGACCAGGTGTCACTGCCCGACCGGGTGCGGCGCTGTCCGACCGGGTGCGGCGCTGGGGTCCGACCTTTCTGGCCGCGGTCGCCGTTCGGATCGCCTACTGGGTGGTCGTCCAACCCCACTGGATCCCCGATTCCGACGCGGACCAGTACGACAAGATCGCCAGGTCGCTGGCCAACGGCACCGGCTACGGCCTGCAGTTCCCGCAGATCGTGCACCACCCAACCGCGTTCCGGCCACCGCTGCTGCCGCTGCTCTTGACCCCCGGCCACTGGCTGTTCGGCGAGGCGCTGTGGCCCGGGCGGCTGCTCAGCGTGATCCTCGGGAGCACGGTCGTGGTGCTCGCCGGCGTGCTGGCGGCACGCATCGGCGGTCGCCGCGCCGGCTACCTCGCCGCTCTGGTCGTGATGTTCTCGCCCCCACTCCTGGCCAACGACACGATCACCCTCACCGAACCGCTGGCACTGTTGCTGGGCCTGGCGGCGATCCTGCTGCTGGACGAGGGCCGATACCTCCAGGCCGGCTTCGTCACCGGCCTGTTGTTGCTCACCCGCCCCAACGGCTACCTGGTGGTGGCGATCCTGGCGTTGTGGGTGTGGCGCAAGCTGGGCCCCCGGGCCGCAGTCGCGCTGGTCGCCGTCGCCGCATGTGTCCTGGTGCCGTGGCTGGTGCGCAACCGCGTCCAGCTGGGCACGTGGACCCTGAATACCTCCGACGGGTTCACGCTGGCCGCCATCTACGCCCAACCCGCCCAGGCCGCCGGTACTTTTACCGACCCGGTGCTGAGTCCGGCGTTCAGCGACCCGGAGGTTCGCCTGTCCCAGTTCAACGAGGGTGAATGGAACGCGCTACTCACCGATCGGGCCATCGAGGGGATCACCAGCAACCCCGGCTACATCCCCCAGGTCGTCGGCAGCAACCTGCCGGCGTTCTTCGAGATCGACCCGAGCCGTTCGGTCGTCGCCCAGCGGATCGACGGCCGACGCCTCGGTCTGTTGCCGCTCGTGCGACCGTTGTTCTTCCTCACCACGATCCTGGGGCTGGTCGGTCTGGCCAGGCACTGGCGCGACAACCGGGTTCGCGTGATCGCAGCGATCACGGCCCAGTACGTCGTGCTGTCGCTGTTGCTGGTCGCTCCTCCGCGCCTGCGGGCGCCGTTCGACCTGGCCTGCAGCATCGGCCTGGGGCTGTTGCTCGGTTGGTTCGCCGATTGGCGCTGGCCCTCAGACCGGACCCGAACGCTACGGAGCGCCGAGCGAGACGGCCTGGGTCTGCGGCGAGGACCCGGACACCTTGATCGTGGCCCAGCTGAGGTGGCGGGAGTACCGACCGCCGGGATTGCTGCGGGGGCTCTCGTACCCCTTCTGCCAGGTGGCGTAACCCGCTCGAAGAGTCCCGGACGCGTCACGAAAGGCGGTGAGGCCGCCGGGACCGGTGCGCGTGGAGCTGCTGATCAGCATCGGGCCGGCCAGATCGGGTGAACACGGCCCGACCGGGCTCGAGCAGCGGGCGAACCCGGTGTTGTAGCGGGCGGAGTACCACTCGCCTGCCGAGTAGAACAGCAGGTAGGTCCTCGACTTGGGCTCGTAGACCATCGACGGGTTCTCCAGAAACGCCTTGGACGTCATGGTCTTGTCGTCGACTCCGTCGTGCCACGGCGCCGACTGTGACACCAACGTGGTGGGCTTGGCGTTGGTGCCGCCGACCACCGTGCCCGCAGTGTTCAACTTGAGCGCCCCGATGTTGGCCTTCGTGCGCGACAGCGCCACCAGCAGGTACAGCTTGTTGTCCGACCCCCTGATCACCTCTGGGTCGAGCGCACCGCGACCCCACGAGTTCGAACCCCGTTCCTTGGTGAGGCCGCAGTAGATCGGGCTCGACTCGGGCGAGAACGGCCCCATCGGAGAGGTGGCCGAGGCCCGGCCGATGCACTGGTCGTTGGAGCGATCGGTGGCGCCTGCGCGGTGACCGGCGAAGTAGGCCCAGTAGCGGCTGCCGATCTTGATGACCGACGGCGCCCAGATGCCGGCGTTGCCGGGGTTGATCCACCCCGGCCGGGTCGGCATGGCGTCGCGTGCATTGGCCGCCCAGTCCGATTGGCTGGCGCTCAGCGAACCTCGAAAGGTCGTGACCTTGCGCACCGGCAGCTTCTTGTTGTTCGACGATCCGTACAGGTAGGTGGTCGTGCCGGCCACGAGCACGGCCGGATCGGACTGGTCCCACACCCGGGGGGCGGCCGCTGGCTGGCGACGGGCGGGGTTGCCCGGTACGGGACCACAGGCGGCGAGGAGCCATAGGGCAGCACCTGCGGCCGCCCAGCAGCGCCCTCGACGAAACTTCGGTGAGGTCATGGGGGTCTGCTCTCCGTCAGGGTGACACCCCAACGGTGCCAGCTCGCGAGCAGAAAGTTACCATGAGCGTTCTTCAAGTCACCAGGCCACTTCCCAACCGTATTGCCGGGCGAGGGCGACGCGGCGGTAACATGACCACCACATCCGGGGAGTAGCGCAGCTTGGTTAGCGCGCCACGTTCGGGACGTGGAGGCCGGGAGTTCAAATCTCCCCTCCCCGACTGCGTCCGCCCTGGGGGGTCACGTCAACGTGATCCCCCAGGGCAGCCGTCGCCTCGGGATGGCCCGCTCGTTGTCGATGCCCGGAGTGGGGCTGAGAGACTGGCCCGATGGAGCTCAGCGACGTGCAATCCCTCATGGATCGTCTCTACGGCGAGGCCGACCGCGAGCGCGGCGTGCCGGCCACGGTCGCCTGGCTGTGCGAGGAGCTGGGCGAGCTGGCCCAGGCGGTGCGCAAGGGCACGCGGGACCAACAGGTGCACGAGTTCGGCGACGTGCTCGCCTGGCTGGCGTCGCTGGCCAACCAGTGCGACATCACCTTGGACGAGGCGATGGGGCGCTACGTCACCGACCCGCCGCTGTAGCTGCCGACACCGCCAGCGGGAGTGATACTGCGGTGGACCTGTTGGGTTCAGCCGATCAGCCGAAGCGGCCGCGCTCGACGAGGGCCTCGACGATCTGCACCGTGTTGAGGGCGGCGCCCTTGCGCAGGTTGTCGCCCACGACGAACAGCGCGAGGCCGTGCTCGACGGTGGGGTCGACACGGATGCGTCCGACCAGCGACGGGTCGCGCCCGGCGGCATCCAGCGGCGTGGGCAGGTCACTCAGCTCCACCCCGGGAGCGTCGGCCAGCACCTCGGTGGCCCGCTCGGGGCTGATCGGGCGGGCGAAGCGGGCGTTGATCGACAGGGCGTGGCCGGTGAACACCGGCACGCGCACGCAGGTGCCGGAGACGACGAGGCCGTCGATGCCGAGGATCTTGCGGCTCTCGTTGCGCAGCTTTTGGTCCTCGTCGGTCTCGCCGGAGCCGTCGTCGACGTAGTTCCCGGCCTGGGGCACGACGTTGAAGGCGATCGGCGCCGGAAACTTCTTGGGCGTGAGGCCGTCGGCCAGCGACCCGTCCTCGGTCAGCCCGGTGCGGGTGTCGCCCAGTTGGGTGACCTGCGAGTCGAGCTCGTCCACCCCGGCCAGGCCGGCGCCGGAGGTGGCCTGATAGGTGCTGACGACCAGGTGGGTCAGCTGGGCCTCGGCGTGTAGCGGGCCGAGGACCGGCATGGCGGCCATCGTGGTGCAGTTGGGGTTGGCGATGATCCCAAGCGGCAGGTCGTCCAGCGCGTCGGCGTTGACCTCGGGCACGACGAGCGGCACCCGTGGGTCCATCCGCCAGGCGGACGAGTTGTCGACGACGACCACACCGGCAGCGGCGACCTTGGGCGCCAGCGCCTGCGAGGTGGCTCCGCCGGCGGAAAATAGCGCCACGTCGAGGCCGGTGTAATCGGCCGTGGCGGCATCCTCGACGGTCACCTCGCGTCCGGCCGCCGACAGCACCTTGCCCACCGAGCGGGCGGAGGCGAACAGCCGCAGCTCGTCGATGGGCAGGTGACGGTCGTCGAGCAGGCGTGCGATGACCCCGCCGACCTGACCGGTGGCTCCTACGATTCCTATCTTCATGCCACCCAGGCTAAGCGGTGAGGCCTTGGCACCCAACCAAGTTGCGGGGGGCGGGCCTCAGGCGTCGAACTCGACCGCTTCGTCGCCGTCGCCCAGGCCGAAGCACTTGTGCAGCAACCTGACCGCCCGCTCGGCGTCGACCTGGGCCACCACGCAGCTGATGCGGATCGTCGAGGTCGAGATCATGTCGATGTTGATGTCGTTGTCGGCCAGCGTCTCGAACATGGTGGCCGCCACGCCCGGGTGGGATTTCATCCCGGCGCCGATCACGCTCACCCGGGCGATGTCCGCCGAGGCCGACACGCCGCTGGCGCCGAGCTCGCCCATCAGGGCGTTGGCCTCCTCGAGGGTGACCTCCAGCTCGTCGTGGGGCACGGTGAAGGAGATGTCGGTCTTCTGGGCCTCGGAGGTGTTCTGGACGATCATGTCGACGTTGACGTGACGGTTGGCCAGGGCGCGGAACAGCGTGCCGGCCACGCCGGGGCGGTCCGGCAGGTTGGCGACGGTCACCTTGGCCTGGCTGGGGTCCTGTGTGATCCCACGGATAACGGCTTGTTCCATGTCGGGTTCCTCCTCGACGATCCAGGTGCCCGGCTCCCAGGTGAATGCCGAACGAACGTGCAGTGCCACCCCGTGACGCGAGGCGTATTCGACCGAGCGCATCGCCGGTTTGGGGCAACCGGTCGCAGCCATCTCCAGCATCTCATCGAAGCTGATCCGCTTGATCTTGGTCGCCTCGGGGACCAGACGCGGGTCGGTGGTGAACACCCCGGAGACGTCGGTGTAGAGCTCGCAGCTGTCGGCGCCGAGCATCTCGGCCAATGCAACCGCCGTCGTGTCCGAGCCACCCCGGCCCAGAAACGTCACGTCGCCGTCGGTGGAATAGCCCTGTGACCCGGCGACCACCGGCACCTGGCCGGCGTCGAGGGCCGCTCGGATGCGGTCGCCCTTCACCTCGATGATCTTGGCCGCCATGTGGTTGGTGTCGGTGATGAACCCCGCCTGGCTGCCGGTGAACGACGCCGATGGCACCCCGATGTCGGCCAGCGCCATCGACACCAGCGCGACCGCCTTTCGCTCGCCGGCGGTGATCAGCATGTCCATCTCGCGACCCGGGCGCACCGAGGAAACCTCTTCGGCCAACCGCAGCAGGTGGTCGGTCTCCTTGCCCATCGCCGACACGACCAGCACCACGCGGTCGCCTCGACGGCGATAGCGGGCGACGTTGTCGGCCACCTCGCGGATGCGATCGGCATCCGCCACCGAGGTTCCACCGAACTTCTGCACGACGGTATCCACGGGCGGCGAGGCTACACGCCGGGGGCAGTAGCGTGACCCCACGTGGGTACCGAACGCCGTGATCGTCAGAAGGACCAGCACCGCCAGCACCAGGAGTCAGTCCGGGCGGAGCTCAAGCGACAACAGCAGCGCCGCAACCTGATGGGCGGCGCCGCCCTGGTGGCGGTCATCGCCGTGATCGGGGTGGCAGCGTGGGCGCTGTGGGGCGGCGACGACACGGTGAGCACCGCCTCGGGGACGACCGTGGCGGACGCGACCGGCCAGACAGCGTCCGATGCCCCGTGTCCACCTGCGGGGGGCACCGACGAGCGCATCACCAGCTTCGACGGACCGCCGCGGGAATGCATCGACCCGTCCAAGGAGTACTCGGCGGAGTTCGTCACGTCGGCGGGGAATTTTACCGCCTCGCTCGATGCCCAGGCGGCGCCGACGACCGTCAACAACTTCGTGGTATTAGCCCGCTCACACTTCTATGACGGCATCCCGTTCCACCGGGTGGTGCCGGACTTCGTCATTCAGGCGGGCGATCCCACCGACACCGACGACCTCACCCAGTTGGGCGCGGGCGGGCCCGGCTACACCATCCCCGAGGAGCCACCCACCGACGGCGTCTACGACACCTACGACCTGGCGATGGCCAAGACGCAGGAGCCCAACAGCACCGGCTCGCAGTTCTTCGTCGTCACCGGCGACCCGGCTCCCCTCAATTCCAGCCCCACCTACTCGCTGTTCGGCACGGTCACCGACGGCAAGAACGTCGTCGACGCCATCGGCAACGCCCCCGTCGGCGGGCCCAACGGCGACACGCCCGAGAAACCGGTGACGATCGAGTCGGTTCAAATCACCGAGAAGTAGGGCAACCTACGAGGCTCGGCGCAGCTCGGAGGGTAGATCGGACACCTCGGCCCGGTGGCCGTCGATAAACACGGCGACCCTGCCCGGGCCCTCGGCGCTCCAGGTACCGTCGGGCGATCGCAGCAGCGCCGTCTTGGCGTCGAGCCCGACCACCGGCAGCCCGGCGGGTGCCAGCGACACCGTGCGATGCAACGTGTCCTCGGACCACCGCTCGTAGCGGGGCAGCACGGTCAGCGTGTCGATCATGTCGAGGCCCACGGTGAACGCGCCGCCCCGAGGGTCGGGCAACGCATCGCAGAACACCGATGCCGCCTCACCAGCGCCGACCAGCGTCGCCCCGCGCTCGAAGGCCTCGGTGATGCCGTCCCAGAGCGGTGTGTCGAGGAGCACCGAGCGCAGGTGCATCGGCGACCCGCCGCTCAGGTACAGCCACGAGGCCCCGGCCGCCAGGTCGGCCCATTCGGGCTCCATCGCCTGGGCCCGCTTGTACACCGGAAGGACCGTGACCGAGAGCCCGAGCGGCTCGAACGCCCGCCGGGCCGCTTCGACGCGGGCACCGGGGTTTTCATAGGCGGTCGCCGTCGGCAGGACGACCACCTCGGTGGCCGAGGATTCCGCGGCCAGCCGGGCATCCAGGGTGACCCCCTCGGTCCATTCGGCCCCGCCCAACAGCGCCAGCGTTCCGCTCATGTCAGCTCCTTCACCATGGACCGAGATGGTCCCACATCGCCCAGCGTGGCACGCGATGGCGTTTGGTCTGTACCCTCCGGCGCCATGACGACACGCGTGGGCATTATCGGATCGGGAATCATGGGCTCGGGCATCGCCGAGGTGGCGAGCCGGGCCGGCTACGAGGTGGTGCTGCGCTCCCGGAAGCAGGAGAGCGCCGACGCCACGCTGGCCAAGATGGACTCCAGCCTGGCCCGGGCGGTCAGCAAGGGCCGCCTCTCAGAGGAGGAGCACGCAGCCATCCTGGCCCGCGTGACCGCCACCGACGACCTGTCCCAGGTCGCCGACTGCGGACTGGTGATCGAATCGGTCGTCGAGGACCTCGCCACCAAGACCGCCCTGTTCGCCGAGCTCGATCAGGTGTGCGGACCGGACACGATCCTCGCCACCAACACCTCCACCCTGGCGGTCACCGAGATGGCGGTGGCCACCGGGCGCCCCGACAAGGTGTGCGGCATCCATTTCTTCAACCCGGCCTCGGCGATGAAGCTGGTCGAGATCGTGACGCCGATGACGGCCAGCGACGAGACGATCGAGGCCGCCGTTGCCTTCGCCACCAAGTGTGGCAAGGATCCGGTGAAGGTGGCCGACCGGGCCGGGTTCATCGTCAACCACCTGTTGTTCCCGTATCTCAACAACGCCGTTCGCATGCTGGAGAACGGCACCGCCAGCCGCGAGCACATCGACCAGGCGATGATGGGCGGCTGCAACTTCCCGATGGGTCCCCTCGCCCTGCTCGACCTGGTCGGCCTCGACACCTCGGTGGCCATCCTCGACGCCCTCTACGACGAGTTCGGCGACCACCACTACCGGGCGGTGCCGCTGCTGCGCCGCATGGTGACCGCCGGCTACCTGGGTCGGAAGTCCGGCCAGGGCTTCTACGACTACAGCAAGTAGCGAGCGACGGGCGGCGGGCCGGAGTGGAGACCACCTGGAGCTTCCCCCGACCCGACCCCGACGCGGACGACCTGGTGGCGTTCGGCGCCGACCTGGCGCCCCAGACGCTGATCGCCGCCTACGCCGCCGGGTACTTCCCCATGCCGATGAGCGGCCCACTCGAGCGCGTGCGCCTGCGCCGCGCCAACGGTGGGCCCCGAATCGGGTGGTTCTCACCGCAGCAACGCGGCGTGTTGAGGCCCGAGGCGCTGGACATCTCCCACTCGTTGGCCAAATCGACCCGCCGCTACCACCTGAGCGTCGACGCCGACTTCGAGGCGGTGATCGCAGGGTGTGCCGATCCGGCGCGGCGCGGCCGCTGGATCAGCGACGAGATCCTCGAGGCCTACGTTCGCCTGCACCGGTCGGGTCTGGCCCACAGCGTCGAAGTGCGGAACGGCGACGACGAGCTGGTCGGCGGCGTCTACGGCCTCTCGCTGGGGGCGCTGTTCGCCGGCGAATCGATGTTCCACACCGCCAGGGACGGCTCCAAGGTGGCGCTGGTCGGGCTGACGGCCCTCCTCATGGCCGACAGCGAGCCGGGCACCACCCTGATCGACACCCAGTGGGTCACGCCGCATCTGGCCTCCCTGGGCATCGAGGAGTGGGATCGTGAGCGCTACCTCGACGGCCTTCCCGACCTGATCGGCGCCACCGGTCCGGACTTCGCCCGCTGGGCGGGCGACCCCGCCGGATTCACCGAGTTGGCTCGTTCCCGAGCCAAGCGAGGTCGTCATCGGTAGGCTGGACCGATGGGAGTACACCACGTCGCCTACGCCACCGCCGACCTGGACGCCACCCACCGCTTCTACACCGAGGTGATGGGGTTCTCCCTGGTGAAGACGGTCTCGGCGCCGACGCCGGTTGGCGGCTGGGCCAAGCACCTGTTCTACGCAACCGCCCGCGACAGCCACCCGGGCAGTCCGGGCATGATCGCCTTTTGGGACCTGCACGTCCCCGGCATGGACCCGCCCAAGACGGCCGTGTCGACCGACCTGGGCCTGCCCGACTGGGTGAACCACCTGGCCTTCGACGCCATCGACGAGGCCCGCTTCGCCGCCAGGCGCGATGCGATGGTCGCCGCAGGCCTCGAAGTGGTCGAACTCGACCACGAGTTCTGTCGCAGCGTGTACGCCCACGATCCCAACGGCATCCTGGTCGAGTGGTGCCTCGACGTGCGCTCCTTCACCGACGAGGAGGCCACCCGGGCAGAGGCCGACCGTCTGGCCGAGCAGCCCGAGTTCGACGCGCTGCCCGACCTGGTGAGCTATTCGGCGGCCGACCCGGCCACGGTGGGCTGAGCCCTCAGCGGGGTTGGCGGTGCACGGCGACCACGTAGTCGCCGCCCGGGTCGAAGCTCTGGCGGTCCCAGGTGCTCCAGCGTTCGACCGGCTCCAGACCGGCCGCCTCACAATCGGCCTCGAAGCGGTTGAGCGAGTAGCGGTCGGGCTTGAGCTGGAAGCCACAGATCAGTGCCCCGCCGGGCGTGAGGTGCGCCGCCAGGTTGGCGACGGTGGCCGCCTCGGTGCCCGGGGCGAGGAAGATCATCACGTTGCCGGCGGCCACCACCACGTCGAAGCGCCGCAGGGCCCCGAAGCCGTCATCGAAGCTCATCGTTGACACATCGCCCAGGTGCCACTCGCCATCGGGGTCGCCCTCGAGAGCAGCCGTCAGCATTCCGCTGTCGGCGTCCACGCCCACCGTCTCGATGCCGCGACGGCGCAGCTCGATCGCCACCCGGCCGGTTCCACACCCGGCATCGAGCACGCTGCGCGGCTGGAACCCGGCCACGAAGGTCGCTTCGCCATGGACGTCCTCGCCGGCTGCGGCCAGGACGGCGAAGCGAGCGTCGTACTCGGCCCCCCGCGGCGCGTCGGTGTCGTTCCAACGAGAACTCATCGCATGATCCATCCCACTCGGCGATCGACGCGGTCAGCCGATCGTGATGCGACCGTAGATCACACAGAACCCGGCGGCGTCGACCAGCACGATGCTGCCGACCACCGCCACCACCAGCCGACGGCGCCACCCGTCGATGATCCGGGCTCTGGGCCCGGGCCGGGGCATGTACCAATCGGGCAGTAGCTCGTGGTCAACGACGCCGGTCAGCTCGTCAAAGCTGACCGCGTCGTCGGGCAGTTCGTCGGTCGGATCGGCGGCGATCGCCTGCGCGACCAGTTCGTCGTCGGTGACCGACGCAGTATCGACCGATCCAGTGATGTCGCAGAGCACATCGCGAAACTACCGACGCTGCGCCCCGCCGCCGACGCGCCTCCCGCTGGCTGATTCCCATGGGGTTCGTCTGAACCCAGGGACGACACCGGCACGTGCGTCGAGTGTGACCGGACAACCCGAGGAATCGGCGTCGTCAGACGAACAACGCCAAAGCCCCCACAAGAACGACGGCGAAGCTGATCACGACCCCGATGGTCCAGTGCATCGAGCTTTGAACCTCGGCGTGTACGTGCGCCATCAACCGAGTCTCCATGTTGGCGAGCTTCAGGTTCTGATCTGCGAACCCCACCTGCATCGCCGCGGTCAGCTCGACAAACCGCTTATCGACCTCGACAAACCGCTTGTCCACCTCGACAAACCGCTTCTCCACCTCGACCGACTGCTCGTCGAGGTCCGCCTTCGTCGCCGGTTCGGACGCTGCGGTTGAAGGAAGACATGACATCATCTCGACCGCCGCCTCCTCACTCTCCAGCAGATTGCTCAGCCCTCGAAACACTACCGAGCGATTTGGTTCTGTCAACGCCATGTCTTCCCGCCATCCATCGCCTGCTCATGGCCAGGGTAGAAAGCGCGTCTCGGGGCGGCAACGGGGAGCGCGACCCTCGCCAACTCGCAACTACTGGCGACGTGCGGGGGTCCAGGGCTCCTTGGCGTACGCCTCACGCAGCTTGAACTTCAGCACCTTGCGCAGGGTCTCGTTGCGGGGCAGCGCGTCGATCACCTCGAGTTGCTCGGGGATCTTGCGGGTCATCAGCCCGGCGGCGTTCAAATGTGCCGACATCTCGGCAAAGGTGAGGTCGTCGGTGCCGTCGGCCCGCTCGACGATCGCCGCCACCCGCTCCCCCCGATCCTCGTCGGGCAGCCCGATCACGGCGACGTCGCCCACCTTGGGATGGGTGAACAGCAGGTCCTCAACCTCCTTGGCCGAAATGTTCTCACCTTTGCGGATGATCACGTCCTTGAGGCGGCCGGTGAGGGCCAGATGTCCGTCGGGTCGCAGCACACCCAGGTCGCCGGTACGGAACCAGCCATCGTCGTCGAACGCGGCTGCGGTGGCCTCGTCGTCGGTGTAGCCGAGGCACACCATCGGGCCCTTCAGGCGAACCTCGCCCTCGGCGCCGGCGGGCGCCACGTCGCCGCCCTCGGTCACGATGCGGACCTCGCAGCCGGGCACCGGCGCCCCCTCGGTGTTGGCCAGCTGCTCCTCGGTGTCGCGTGGTGACCCCTGGGAGATCATCGGCACCTCGGTCATGCCGTAGCCGTGGCACACCGGCACGCCGATCTCGTCGCGGATGCGGGCGGCGAGCTCGGGCGGCTTGGGCGCCCCGCCGCCCGAGATCAACTTGAGCGTGGGGATGAACTTCTCGCCCGGGGTCTTGGCCTGCTCGGCCAGGAACATCTGGTAGAACGCGGTCGATCCGCCGATCATCGTCACGCCGAAGCGGTTGTAGGTCTCGACCGCCTTCGGCGGGTTGAAGGCCTCGATGAGCACGACCGGAAACCCGGAGTGCAGGCACATGATCAGGTAGTCGGGCCCGGCGATGTGGGCATAGGGAAAGGCCATCGACCCAACGTCATCGGGGCCGAGGTCGACCGCTGCGGCCAGGCCACGACCGCCGGCGAGCAGCGTGGCATCGGTGTGGCGCACGCCCTTGGGCTCCGACGTGGTGCCCGAGGTGTAGTAGATCCAGCGCACGGTGGTCGCCGGATCGGCCGGGGCCACGAACGGGCTGAGGGTGGCCGGGTCGCCGCTGGGGCGGCCATCGGCGAGGTTGAGCACCTCCGGAACGGCGCCGTCGAGCGAGTCGATGACGCCTGCGGCCATGGCGGCGAAGTCGGTGCCCATCCATTCGCCGGGCACGATCACCAGCTCGGGCCGCGTGCGACGGATCGCCACGCCCAGCTCCCGCTCCCGATAGATATGCAGGATCGGGTTCTGCAGCGCACCCAGCCGGGCGAGCGCCAGCGAGATGACGATGGCGTCGATCGTCGTCGGCAGCTGCCAGGTGACCGGCGTGTTCTCGCCGACGCCCATCTCGGCCAGCCCGGCGGCCGTGCGCAGCGCCTCATCGCGCAGCTCGGCACAGCTGATCCGGGTGTCGGATTCGTCGATCAGGGCGATGGCGTCGGGCGACGCCACCGCCCTGGCCTCGACGAGCTCCCAGATCGTTGCGGCGGTTTCCGGTGTGCTCACGCTGTCCCCTTTGCGAGGCGCCAGCGCCCCGAATCGACTGGGGGTGAGAGTAGTTGCTCAGCTGCTGGGCTCAGCGGGAGTGAGCTCAGTGCTCCTCGCGAGCCTCGTTCTCAAACAGCGTGTGGTGGGGCAGGAAGACCAGTCGGCAGGTGCCGGTGGGCCCGGCGCGGTGCTTGGAGATGTTCACCTCGGCCAGCCCGGCATCGGGCGTGTCGGGGTTGTAAACCTCGTCGCGGTATAGGAACAAGACGACGTCGGCGTCCTGCTCGATCGAGCCGGACTCGCGCAGGTCGGACAGCATCGGCCGCTTGTCCGCCCGCTGCTCGAGCGAACGCGATAGCTGGGACAGCGCCAACACCGGCGTATCGATCTCGCGGGCCAGCACCTTCAGCCCACGGCTGATCTCGGCGATCTCGGTCTGGCGGTTCTCCGCCCGACCGGGCCCGCTCATCAGCTGGAGGTAGTCGACGACGATCAGCCCGAGCGAGCCGCCCAGCTCCGACTTCAGGCGGCGGGCCTTGGCCCGCAGCTCCATGACGGTCAGGTTGGCGTTGTCGTCGATCCACAGGTCCGCGTCGCCGAGGCGTCCCAGCGACCGGGTAATGCGCGTCCAGTCCGAGTCGGACACCTTGCCGTTGCGCAGGTGACTCGAGTCGACCCGGGCATCCATCGAGACCAGCCGCTGGGTGAGCTCGAGGTGGCTCATCTCCAGGCTGAAGTACACCGCCGACTTGCCCGCCGACATCGCAGCGTTGCGAGCGATCGCCAACGCCAGCGCGGTCTTGCCCATGGCGGGACGAGCGCCCAGCACGACGAGTGCGCCGGGCTGGAGGCCATAGAGCTTGGTATCGAGGTCGGTGAAGCCGGTCGGCGTGCCGGTGACCGCGCCGGCCTGCTCGTACATCTGCTCGAAGCGGTCGAGCGTGTCGCCGAGCAGGTCGCGCAGGGGCACCAGCGTGTCGGTCACCCGGCGTTGGGCCACCTGGTAGATCAGCGACTCGGCCCGGTCCATCGTCTGCGACACGTCGTCGGCCGGCTGGAAGCCCAGCTCGGAGATCTCCGAGGCGGTGGCGATCAAGCGCCGCAACAGGGCGTTCTCCTCCACCACCTTGGCGTAGTAGGCGGCGTTGGAGACGGCGGCGGCCGAGCCCTGCAGCTCGATGATCGTGCCGACCCCTCCGATGCTGTCCAGCAGCGAGTTGCGGGTCAGCTGGTCGGCGACCAGCACCGAGTCGACCGGCGACCCAGCCGCATACAGGCCGGCGATGGCGTCGAACACGTGGCTGTGCGCTGGCTGGTAAAAGTCGGACGCGTCCAAGCGCTGCAGTGCGTCGCCGATCGCCGCCGGGCTGAGCAACATGGAACCCAGCAGGGACCGTTCGGCCGCCAGGTTGTGGGGGGGTTGGCGCCCACCGCGCCCGGCGGAGGGTCCGGAGCGCTCCGCCCCGTTTCCGGGTCGAGCGTCCGTGTAGTGCGAAGCGGTCGCGGTCATCGTTCCATCATGGTGCCACCCACCGACAACGAACGAAGCCCACAGGGTCGGCTCGGTTGTCCACATCACCTGTGGACGCGACAACCCGATCACCTGCCCAAATCATGGGTGGATGATCGGGTTGATCACAGCTGTGGATGCCGTGTGGATAGACCCGTCGGGGCCCACCCGCCACCGGCGGCTGCCGGTCAGGCCGAGACAACCTCGACGTTGACCGGGAACGACACATCGCTGTGCGGCTGCAACGTGACCGTGTGGCTGCCCAGCGAGCGCAGGTGCTGGTCCTCGAGGTGGATGACCTTGCGATCGACCTCGTAACCGGTCTGCTCGGCGATCGCGTCGGCCACGTCGGCGTTGGTGACCGAACCGAACAGCTTGCCCGACGCACCGGCCTTGGCCGTGATCGTGATCGCTGCGGTGACCAGCTTGGTCGCCATCTCCTCGGCCTGCTCGCGGGCCGCAGCGTCGCGCTGGTCCCGGGCTCGCCGCATCGAGTCGGCCTGAGCCGACGCGCCGGGGGTGGACGGCATGGCCAGGTGCTTGGGAATGAGGTAGTTGCGGGCGTAGCCGTCGGCGACCTCGACCAGGTCGCCGCGCTTGCCCAGGTCGGCCAGATCGGCACGAAGGATCAGCTTCATGACGTCACTTCCTCGGTGCTCGTCTCCACCACTGGGGCCTCGGTGTCGCCGGTGCCGGTGTCCCGGTCCTCCGACGACCCTTCGTCCCGGCCACCGCGATCGCTGCTCTCGCCACGATCACCTCGGTCACCGCGGTCGCCACGATCACCGCGCTCGCCACGATCGCGACCGCCGCCGCGTCCACCGCCGCCACCGCGATGGGTGGTCACGCGGTTGGTGTAGGGCAGGAGGGCCATCTCGCGGGCATTGCGGATGGCGACCGCTATCTGACGCTGCTGCTGGGTATTGTTACCGGTGACCCGACGGGCACGGATCTTGGCCCGATCGGACTGGAAGCGACGCAGCAGGTTGACGTCCTTCCAATCGACGTAGTCGATGCTCTCGGTGTTGAGGATCGACACCTTCTTCTTGGTGCGTCGGGTGGACTCTTTGGGCTTGGGGCGGCGTGGGCGTGCCATTAGAAGGGCTCCTCGTCGTAGTTGTATCCAGCTGGGGGTGCTGCAGGGGGCGGGGCCGCAGCGCTACCGCCGCCGCCTCCTCCTCCGCTGAACCCACCGTCGCCGGGATTACGCTTTTCGTTCTTGGTGATCTCGGCGGATGCCCAGCGCAGGCTGGGTGCCACCTCATCGGCCACGATCTCCACCTTGGAGCGGCGATCGCCTTCGGGGCCGTCCCAGCTGCGCTGGTCCAGGCGACCGGTGACGATCACACGCGTGCCCTTCGGGCAGGACTCCGAGACGTTCTCGCCGAGTTGGGCCCAGGCGACGATGTCAAAGAACGACGTCGCCTCTTCCCACTCGTTGGTCTGGCGATTCTGCCAGCGCCGGTTGACGGCCACCCCGAAGTTGGCGACCGCTTGGCCGCTCGGGGTGAAGCGCAACTCGGGGTCGCGCGTGATGTTTCCGATGATCGTGACGGTGTTCGTCGCCATAGGGGTGCTCCTCAGTCGTCGGCGGCCACGGCGGCCAAGGTCCGGCGTTCGGCCTCGGCGTCGGGCAGGCGGAAGATCTTGTGTCGGACGACGTCGTCGTGCAGTCGAAGGTAGCGTTCCATCGGCTCGAGCTTGGCCGGATCGGCCGTGAAGTCGAAGACGACATAATAACCCTCGGCCTTGTGGTTGATCAGGTAGGCGAACTTACGCCGACCCCACCGGTCGGTCTTGGTCAGTTCACCACCAGCATCGTTGATCAGGGCCTCGACCCGGTCGACGATCACCTTGTTATCGGCGTCGGCAACATCGGTGTCGATGATGACCATCATTTCGTAGGCGCGGTTCATCTCATACCTCCCTGTGGACCACGGCCCATCGGGCCGATCGGACCCCGGAATCTCCGGGGCCAGGGGATCACGCAAGCGAACGAGCGTAGACCGGGCGCAGGTCAGGTTCCTCATCGACACAGCATGACCGCCGACGGTGGCCCTGTCATTGGGTCGCGGTCACCGGGGACCGACCCTCGGATGGCTCGCCTCAGGAGTCCCCGGGGGTGCCGCCGTAGATCGCCAGCGTTTCCGTCGTCTCAGCCGAGGCGTGATAGGTCTCCGCGTCGGCGGGGAACGCCCCCGAGCGCACGTCGGCCACGTACCCGGCGACGGCACCGGTCAGGTGGTCGTAGCCCTCGGCGTAGCGCCGCACAAACTTCGGTGGGCGCGAGGGGTCGAGGCCGAGCAGGTCGGTGAACACCAACACCTGGCCGTCGGTGCCCGCACCGGCGCCGATACCGATCGTGGGAACGCTGACCGATTCGGTCACCAGGTTGGCGACGACATCGGGGATCCCCTCCAACACGATCGAGAAGCAGCCGGCGTGTTCGAGCGCCTTGGCCTCCTCGACCAGCGCCATGGCGGCGTCGGAGGTCTTGGCCTGCACCCGAAAGCCGCCCATGGCGTGCATCGATTGGGGTGTCAGGCCGAGGTGCCCCATCACCGGGATCTCGGCGTCGACGATGGCATCGATCACCGGTACCCGCTTGGCACCACCTTCCAGCTTGATCGCCTGGGCACCGGCGCGCACCAGCGTGGCGGCGTTGCGGACGGCATCGTGGGGCCCGGTGTGATAGCTCATCCAGGGCAGGTCGCCAACGATCAGCGCGCCGGGCTTGGCCCGTGCGACCGCTGCGGTGTGATGGGCCATGTCGTCGATCGTCACCGTCAGGGTGTCGTCGTAGCCAAGGGCCACCATCGCCAGGGAGTCGCCGACGAGGATCAGATCGACCCCTCCAGCGTCGGCGATGCGGGCCGAGGGCGCGTCGTAGGCGGTCACCATGACCAACGGTTCGGCGCCGTCGCGCACCTTACGGGCGCGGATCTGAGGAACGGTCGGACGATCACTCATGTTTCCTCCTTTGGTCCAGCGCCCGAAGGCTGCCGGCCGGATACCCCACCCTAGTGCGGGTGCGACCTCGGGGGTACCCTCCCCCCGATGAGCACGACGCCTGCCCCCATCACCGAGTGCGAGAACTGCGCCTCGACCGACGTGGACACCGAGCCGGTGCGGCGCGTGTACCTCGATCCCGACGCACCCGACGACCTCGAGGCGGCGAGTGTGGACGACGACATCGAGGCGTGGTGCGCCTCGTGCGTGGCCAACTATCCCCACCTTGGCCAGAGGTAGAGGGAACTAACCGACGTCGGGGGACTCGGCACCATCGGTGCCGGTGGTGGCACCGCCATCGCCGGCCCCGCCATCGGTCGGAGGCTGCTCGGTCCCCTCGGGTGGTGCCGCTGTCGACGGCGGGGCGGTCGGGCCCGACCCTGAAGAACCGGTCGACCCGCCCCCGGTGGTACCACTCGATCCACCGGTGCCCGTCGAGGTTCCGCCGCCGGTCTTGTTGCCGGTTTGAGTGCCGGTCCTCGTGCCGGTCCTGGTGCCGCCGCCTGTCGATGCCGACCCGGTGCCGGAGGTGCCCTTGTCTCGGTCGGGAACCGACGGGACCGGGTTGAACACAGGGACACCCTCGTCGTCGAGCACCAACTCGCCCTTCTCGTCGGTGATCGGGATCCGCTCGAGGGTGGGCCCGACCACGACGTTCGGGCCTCCGTTGGCCGCCGGAAAGTCGCAGCCGGGGTCGTCGTCGGCAATCTGGCTCATCAGGTCGTGCCAGATCCTGGCGGGCACGTTGGAGCCGGTCACCGACTTTTCCCCGTCGACGTTGGTCATGCGCTGCTGACCCTCGGGGTAGCCCATCCACACGACGTTGGCGACGTTGCAGGTGAACCCGGCAAACCATGCGTCGCGGCTGTCCTGGGTCGTACCGGTCTTGCCCGCAGCCTGGGTGTTGGCGAGCGCCGCGTTCTGACCGGAGCCTTGGGCGACCACGCCGCGAAGTGCCGACGACACCGACTTGGCCACCGCCGGGTCCATCACCGATCGCCGGGTGATGTTGCCTTCCCCGCTCGCATCCCACAGTGCGGTTCCGTCGGCGCCATCGATGTGCGACACCAGGAACGGTTCGGTGAAGGTGCCGTCGTTGTCGAAGGTGAGGTAGGCGGCCGCCAGGGCCTCCGGTGACACCTCGCTGGTGCCCAGCACCAGCGACGGGTCGGGGTTGAAGTCGCCCAGGCCCAGGTTGGCGGCCAGCTCGACCACCTTCTCGGGGGTGACCTGCTCCATCATCTGGGCGTAGATCGTGTTGATCGACTTCTTCGTGGCCTCCCGCACCGTCACCCGGCCTGCGTCGACGTAGCCGTAGTTGTCCACGCGCCAGTCGGTGCCGTCGATGTTGGCCTCGGGGACGATGATGCGCGGCGGTCCGTCGAAGGTGCTGTCCAGGTTGTAGCCCTGCTTGATGAACTCGGCGAGCACGATTGGTTTGAACGTCGATCCCGGCTGACGGCCCGAACCGCCGCCCTCGGTGCCCATCGCCAGGTTGACGTTGCTGCGGGCGTAGTCGCGACCACCGACCATCACCCGCACCGCTCCGAGCTTGTCGAGGGTCACCATCGCGCCGTCCGGGTCGCCCGCAGGGTCGGGCAGACGGCCATAGATCGCCGCGTAGGCCTTCTTCTGCCAGTCGGGGTTGATCGTCGTGTAGATGCGGACGCCACCCTCGTTGACCAGGTCGGCCGCGGCGTCGTCGCCGCCGAGCAACTGTTTCGCCTGGGTGCGGGCCTGCGCCAGGATGTACTCGTACCCCACCGCTTTGAGATCGTCGGGGATAGTGAAGTTGCGCGGCGAGTTGCCGTTGGACTCCCCTGCCGAGGGGTCGGTCGTGACGACGAGCAGCTTGGATTCGGTGTCGTAGGTCGACTGCGGGAGGTAGCCCTCCTCGACCATGGCGGCCAACACCGAGTTGCGCACGTTCACCGCTGTCTCTTGATGCTCGGTCGGTTCCGCCCGCGCCGGGTTGCGCACCAGGCCGACCAGAAACGCTGCCTCCGAGGCGGACAGGTCGGCCGCCGGCTTGTCGAAGTACACCCGGGCCGCCGCCTCGATTCCGGTCGCCGAACGCCCGTAGAACGCCTTGTTGAGGTAGTTCTCGAGGATCTTCTCCTTGGGCATGGAGCGCTCGAGCTTCAGCGCCAGCACCGACTCCTGCACCTTGCGCACCAGCGAGCGCTTGTTCTCGAGGTAGGCCAGCTTCACGTACTGCTGGGTGATCGTCGAGCCACCCTGCAAGCTGCCGCCGCCCTTGGAGTTCTGGTACAGGCCGCGGGCGATACCGAACGGGTCGAGGCCCTGGTGCTCGAAGAACTTCCGATCCTCCGACGCAACCACCGCCTGTTTGACCACCAGCGGGATGTCGTCGTAGGCCAACGGAAGGCTCTCGGTGCCCGAGAAGATCTGGCCGGCGGCATTGTCGGCGTCGCACTCGCCGACCGGCACCGACGCATCGCAGATCAACGAGGTGCTCGCCAGCGGGTTCAGCGTCGTTTCGGGCAGTTCCAGCTGGTCGAGCAGGCGCCACACGCCCCCAGCGCCCAGCACGATGACGACCACAGCGGAGTACCAGAGTCGGCGGCTACGCCAGAACAGGCTGCGCTTGGTGGGGGGCGTTTCGGGCATGACCGGACCATTTTGCCCCGTGCGCAGGGCCGACGGGGACCGACCCGTCATCAATGTGCCGTCGGACACTCAGAAACCGGGCCCGGTCACCCTCCCGCAGACGGTTGCCGACGGCGTGAACCCAACAGGTTCACGCCGTCAGCTCAGCTGCGGCACGAGAAAGGTGCGCAGCAGGTGGTTCCACGCACAGGCGGTGCACACTTCGATGACGTAGCACCGGAACTCGCCCTTGCGACGTCCGATCGCCTTGAGTTCCCTGGCCGACGCCACCGCCCGCCCACCCGGCCCGAGCCGTGGACCGAAGACGTAGCGCACCAGGCGCAGGCCGTCGGATGAGGAGCACACCGGGCAGACCCCGTCGGCCGATTCCGAGCAGCCGAGGGCCACCCGCATCAGCTCGCGCTGGGCGTCGCACACCTCGGAGCGCTCGACTTCACCAGCGGCCAGGCTCCGCAGGGTGGACTGCCGCGAGATGCGGTAATCCACCTCACCCGAGGGCGTCGTGCGCCCGGGTAGCTGAGCCCAAAGTTGCTCCATGGGCCGACAACCTACCCGTGGCGACCCCCACCATCGCCCACACCACCGGGGTGCGCGGGTCAGACTGGCAGCGTGTCCAGCCTCGAAAATCGCCCGGCCTTGCGTCGCTCCCGCCGCCATCCCTCCGCCGGCAATCTTGGACCCCGCCCGTTGCTGCTGACCCCTGACGCGCCCGCCCCCGGGCTACCGCCGACCAGCTTTCCCCACGGCCTGAGCCAGCAGACCGACCTGGTCGAGCTCGGCCCCGACCTCGACCACGCCAACCACCAACGCCTGCTCGGCAACCTCAAGGGTCGCCGGGTGCTCGAGCTGGGCATCGGCGGTGGCGCCGGCACCGTCGCCATGGCCCGCGCCGGCGCCCGGGTGATTGCGGTCGAGCCCTCCACCGCCCGGCTGCGGCGCACGCGAGCGCTGGCCGACGAGGCCGAGGTTCGGGTGGAACTCCATCAGGCGGATCTCGCCGACCTGGCGTTCATCCGGGCGGACAGCGTCGACCTGTGCGTGTCGATCTACGCGATGGCCCGGGAGCACGACCTCAGCCGGGTGTTTCGCCAGGTGCACCGGGTGCTGCGGCCCGACGGCGTGTTTCTGGTGTCGCTGCCTCATCCGGTGGCGCACCTCACCGAGCCCGACGACTACGAACGGCCGGTCCTCGCCACCCCGTATCCGTCGGCGGACACGATCAACTGGCGGGTGGCCGGCGAGGTGGGCGAGGTGCTGTTGCACCCGATCTCCGAAGTGTTCACCACCCTGGCCCGCACCAACTTTCGGGTCGATACGCTCGCCGAGCCCTTCCCCGTCCCCGGGTCGGCCAACTCCCAGCACTTTCATCCCGCCCGCCGCTGGCTGCCCGAAACCGTGATCTTCCGGGGCCGCAAGGACGGCGGATAACGCCAAACCCCGAACTCGGGAGCCCGCACGACCGCCAGAGCGCGCTCTGGGCTCCCCACTACGGAAGTATCGGGCCTGGCGTCAGGCGTTCTGGTCGGCCCACCACTTGAGCAGCTCGGCCTCGGCCCGCTCGGGTTCGAGGGGACCCTCGTCGAGGCGCAGCTCCAGCAGGTGGTTGAGTGCACGACCGACCACCGGACCCGGTTCGATGCCGAGCAACTCGATCACCGCCTTGCCGTCGAGATCCGGACGGATGGCGGCCAGCTCCTCCTCGACCGCCAGCACCTCGATCCGCTCCTCGAGCGCGTCCATGCGGCGCGACAGCTCCTGGGCCTTGCGCTGGTTGCGGGTTGTGCAGTCCGAGCGGGTGAGATCGACCAGCCGGTCGAGCAGCGGGCCGGCGTCGCGCACGAAGCGACGCACCGCCGAATCGGTCCAGCCCATCTGGTAGGTGTGGAACCGCAGGTGCAGGTAGACAAGCCGGCTGACGTCGGACACCAGCTCGTTGGAGTACTTCAAGGACCGCATGCGGGCCTTGGTCATGCGGGCCCCGACCACCTCGTGGTGATGAAAGCTCACCTTGCCCGAGGAGAACGATCGGGTGTCCGGCTTGCCCACGTCGTGAAACAGCGCCGCCAGGCGCACGACCAGCTCGGGCTGAGTCTTGGCGACGACCGCGATCGAGTGGGCGAGCACGTCCTTGTGGCGGTGGATCGGGTCCTGCTCGACGCGCAGCGCCGGCAGCTCGGGAAAGAACTGGGCGGCCAGACCGGTGTCGTGAAGAAACCACAGGCCGGGCGAGGGGTCCGGAACGACCACCAGCTTGTTCAGCTCGTCGCGGATGCGTTCGGGGGACACGATCGACAGTCGCTCGGCCATGTCGCGCACCGCCTGGACGACGTCGTCATCGGGCACCAGGTGGTGGGAGGCGATGAAGCGCGCCGCCCGCATCATGCGCAGCGGATCCTCCCCGAAGGACACCTGAGGCCCGGACGGGGTGCGCAGCCGCGAGGCGGCCAGGTCGGCCGCACCGTCGAAGGGGTCGATCAGCTCGGGCGCCGTGCCGGTGACCTCGAGTGCCATCGCGTTGACCGTGAAGTCGCGCCGGGCCAGATCGTCGACGACGTCGGCCGAGAAGGTCACCTCGGGCTTGCGGCTCTCCGGGTGGTACACCTCGGCCCGGTGGGTGGTGATCTCCACGGTCACCCCGGCGGCCATCGCCCCGATGGTGCCGAAGCGTTCGCCCTGGGTCCACAGGGCGTCGGCCCACCCGCCGAGCGTCGCCTTGATCTGCTCGGGCGAGGCGTCGGTCGTGAAGTCGAGGTCCTCGGGCAGGCGGTCGCCGCCCAAGAGCAGGTCGCGCACCGAGCCGCCGACGAGGTACAGGCGATGATCGCGGGCGCTGAAGCGCTCGGCCAGGGGGCGCAGGCTGTCCAGTAAGGACGCCAGTCGGGTCGGGATCACCGCAGCGAGGCTACAAGAGGCTGTCGGGGCTGCAGACAGGCGGGGCCGCAGGGCCTCAGGCCGGCAGGTCGAGGCGGCGGCGCGCCGCGTCGAGGCTGGCGATGACCTCGGCACCCGGGCCGCCCCAGGAGGGCCGGTCGACCGGGGGGAGCCCGGCGTCGGTGATCGTCGAGAGCGTGGCGCGCAACGAATCCCGCAGGGCCTCGAGGTCGTAGCCCCCCTCGAGGAACAGCATGCGCCTGCCGGGCGTCGACCAGCCGAGCAATGCGCCGGTGAGTGCCCCGAAGTCGGCGTCGGTCAACGCCAGCCCGCAAAGGGGGTCGCGCCGGTGGCCGTCGTAGCCCGCCGAGATCAGCACCCACGTGGGGGCAAACGCCTCGATCGCTGCGCCGACCGGGCCCTCGAGCGACGCCAGGTAATGCTCGACGGTGGCACCGCTTGGCAGAGGGATGTTGAGCGTGGTGCCCAGCCCCCGGCCCGCCCCCATCTCCTCGATCCTGCCGGATCCCGGATACTGAGGGAACTCGTGCCAACTCACCATCATCACGTCGTCGCGCCCGTAGAAGATGTCTTGGGTGCCGTTGCCGTGATGGGCATCGAAGTCGGCGATCAGCACCCGCTCGCCGCGCGCTGCCAACGCCGCTGCACTCACGGCCACGTTGTTGAACAGACAGAAGCCCATCGCCGTCGTGGCGGTGGCGTGATGGCCTGGGGGCCGGACCACGCAGAAGGCGGTGTCCAGCTCGGGGGAGGGCGGCCCGGCAGGCTGGGCCGACAGCGTCTCGATCGCGCTCAGCCCAGAGCCCGCTGCGGCGAGCGCTGCTGGCAGCGACGCCGCCACCAGCGGCGTGTCGGCGTCGATCGAGCCGCCTCCCGAGTTGGCCAGCACGCGGATGCGTCCGACGTGCTCGGCACTATGAACCAGCATCAGCTCGGCGTCGGTCGCCGGTCGTGGCTCGATCACCCTCAGGGCGCCCTCAAACTCCGGATCGCGGAGCGCCGCAGCGGTGGCCGTCAGGCGGGCGGCACGCTCCGGGTGCCAACGACCGGTGTCGTGTGCGGCGAAGCGATCGCTGGTGACGACCAGCACCGTCACGGCATGAACCATCGGTTGCGTCGCAGGTGCCTCGGCGATGGCATGTCGATCCTCCCGGGTTCGGGTGCGGTCACCGTAGCGGAGCCAGCACTAACCTCGCGACTGCCATGGCTCGATCCTCCACACTCGCCTGGCGCGGCGAACGCTTTCGGGTGACCCCCTGGCGTGGCGAGGGTGTTGTCGCCCACCTGTCGATCGATGCCCGCGGTGCACACCCCACCACCACGGGCGTGGGTCGATGCGTCGCCGAGGCAACCGAACGAGGCTTCGAGCGCATCTTGACCGCCGCCCTCCACGACGACGATCTCCATCCGTTCGTTCAGCATGGGTTCGAGCCGGTCGAGGAGCTGATCGTGCTCGCCCACGACCTGGCCACCCTGCCGACTGCGCCGACCTACCGGGTGCGCTCGTTTCGTCTCCGCTACCGCAGCGAGGTACTCGCCGTCGACGAGCGCGCCTTCCAGCAATTCTGGCAGCTGGACTCGGCCGGCCTCGATGAGGCCTTCGGGGCGACGCCCCGGGCCCGCGGGCGGCTGGTGAGGGATCACCACTCGGTCATCGCCTACAGCGTGGTCGGACTGTCCGGGTCCGAAGCCTTCATCCAGCGTCTGGCGGTCGACCCGGACCACCAGGGAGTGGGCCTGGGCCGGGCGCTGACCGTCGACGGCCTGGCCTGGGCCAAGTCGCACATGGCCGGGGTGGCCTTCGTCAACACTCAGCGCTCGAACTCCGCCGCCCTCGAGCTGTACGACAAGCTGGGGTTCCAGCGCCGGTCGCGGCCGTTGACCGTGATGGGCCTGTGGCTCGACGATCGCCCCGACGACGCTGCGGCGGGCCGATGAACCTCGGCCCGGCGGTGCCCCGGCCATGCGGCCGACGCCCCCTGATGGCGCGTCTGAAGGTGGGCGTCGGCCTCGCAGTGGGGTTAGGCCTCGGCCTGCTCGCCGGCCCCCTCCCCGCGGCGCAGGCCGGTACCGGGGTAGCCGGGCGCGCCCCCTCCGCGCCACCGCTGCGCATCGTCGACACGTCGACCTTCGTCCCCGCCGACGGGACGTTCAGCTTCGGCGTCGATACCGCCGACCTCCGCCTCACCGACGAGCTGGCCTGGACGGTGCACAGCCTCATCCCCAACACGACCGAAGCGATCGAGTCGGCGCTCGACGGCGAGCCCGGCCCGCCACTCCGATCCGAACAACGAGCCACCATCGCCGAGCTCGGACTGGTCGGCGGTCAAGTGCCCGATTCCACCCCGGGGGACGGTCGCCGCAACGCCACCGTCACCATCCCGGTGCGCTCGAAGGCCGGCGACAGCGACCGGGTCTTCCTGCCCGACGCCGGCATCTATCCGGTCAGCGTCCGACTGCTCCAGGACGGCGACGAGCTCGACACCGTCACGCTGCCACTCATTCGTCTCGGTCGCTCCCCCACCGATCGTCCCCGCCTGGTTCATCTGATTCGCACGATCTCCGGTGGACCCTCGCTACAACTCGACGGCGCCGCCAAGCCCTCGACCGGCGACCTGACCGAGCTGAGAGCGCTGACCGAACAGCTCGCCACCGTGCCCGCCGATGCCGACACATCGGCGCTGTCGGTGTCGTTGCCGGCCGAACTGCTCGACACCCTGGCCATCGCCGGGTCCCCCGAGGAGGCACAGGTCGTCGACGGGCTGGCGAAAGTGGCCGATCGTGCCACCTGGTTGTCCTCCCCGTATGTGCCCCTCAACCTGGGGGTGTGGGCAGCCGCCGACGTCGCCCAGAATCCGGCGCTGACGATCAGCTACGACGTGGCGCAGCGGCGGCTGTCCGACCTGCTCGACGTCGAGGTGAACGATGCCCTCGTTCCGCCGGACTGGACGCTGGCCGCGCCCACAGTCGGGTTCCTCGCCGACCGGGGCGCCACGACCGTGCTCCTCGATCCCAACGTCGTCCGTTCTGGAGACCAACCCGGCGCTGCGACGTCGGTGGAAGGCACGACGGTGAACGCCGCCGACCGTCGGACGCGCCAGACCGAGCAACCCGAGGACACCAACACGGGCAGCGTCAAGGCGTCGCTGCCGGCGCTGACGGTGAGCGACTTCGACCTCACAACCGAGACTGATCGATCGGATGCCGACCCCGACACGAACCCCACGGTGGATGCCGTCGGGGTGGCCCGGCAGCTGGCGCTGCTCAGCGCCGCGCCCCTGGCCAACGAGGAACGGCTCGGCGACCCGACCGACGGGTCCGACGCCGACCGGCCCACCGGCCCCTTCGACGTCGTGGCGCTGCGCGTGCCCGACTCCTTGGCCGACGGGCAGCTCGGAGCGCTCGTCGCCTCGTTGAGCGAGGCGACGGGCGTGCTCGCCCCGGTCGACGCCGACGGGCTCGTCAAGGCGGTCGGTCGAGCCAGCTCCGCTTCGAGATCAAACGGGGGGCCACCCAAGGAGTCGGAGGTCGTCCTGCGCAACGCCACCGTCACCCAGTTCGGGGCCTTGGAGTTCGCCACCTACCGGGGTCAGCAGGCGGTCAACGCGGCGTCAACGCTCGACCCGGGCAACGAGGCGGCCGAGCTGGCACAGCGCCAGCTGCTGGTGGCGCCCCACCTCGGCCTGTCCCCCGACGAGTCCGAGGCCTACGCGTTGGCCGGCCGCGGCGGGGCCCAGGCGGTGCTCGACTCGGTGTCGCTGGGCGACCTGTCCACGATCACGCTCGCAGCCCGCCGAAGCAAGGTTCCCTTTCGGTTCCGCAACGAACTGGCCGACCCCGTCACCGTCTCGCTTCGCGTTCAATCCGACCGCCTGAAGTTCACCGACGCCGACCCTGACGGACGCATCGAGCTGACGCTGCCACCTGGCGCCTCCACATCGGAGGTCTCGGTCGAGGTCGTCACCTCGGGCGTATTCAGCGTCACCGCCGACGTCCTGACGCCGACGGGATCCGACGTGATCGAACGCCAGGAGTTTCAGGTTCGCTCGCGCGCCTTTTCGGGGGTGGGTGTGACGCTGTCGGTGGCGTCCCTCGCCGTGTTGGCCCTGTGGTGGATCCGCACCGCACGAGCAAAGCGTCACGCCGAAGGCCAGTGATGGCCCAGCCGAGCACCGCTCGGCCAGTAACCTTCACCCCCATGCCCGGGAACGCCACCGACTCGCCGTCCCCGTCGGCCGATTATCCTGCGGGAACGATGCTCGGCGAGCGCTATCGCCTGGAGCGCAAGGTGGGCACCGGTGGCATGGCCCAGGTGTGGGAGGCCTCCGATCTGGTCCTGGATCGCCGGGTGGCGGTCAAGATCCTCCACCCCCACCTGGCGACCGACACCTCGGTCACCCGCTTCCGGCGCGAGGCGATCGCGGCGGCCCGCCTGGCCCATCCCAACGTCGTTTCGATCTTCGACACGATCTCCGCCGACGGGGTCGAGGCGATCGTCATGGAGCTGGTCGACGGCACCACCCTGCGGCGTCACCTCGACCGTCACGAGCGCCTCAGCCCCGACGATGCACTGCACATTGGCACCTCGGTGTGCGACGCCCTGGCTGCCGCCCATGGGTCGCACCTGGTCCATCGCGACATCAAACCGGCCAACATCTTGTTGTGCCGGGACGGCAGGGTGAAGATCGCCGATTTCGGCATCGCCAAGGCCGCCGTCGGCGACGGCCTGACCCGGGAGGGCACGCTGGTGGGCACCGCCGCCTACCTGGCCCCAGAGCAGGTGGAAGGCTTGGGAGTGGACGGTCGAACCGACCTGTACGCGCTCGGCTTGGTGCTCTACGAGGCGCTGACCGGCTCGCTGCCCTTCACCGGTGACAGCGACGCAGCCGTGGCGCTGGCCCGGCTGCGCGTGACGCCACCCAACGCACATCGCGTGCGCAGCGCCGTTCCTCGGGCGACCGCCGGCGTGATTGCGAAGTCCCTGGCCAAGGAGCCCGACGACCGCTACCAGGACGCCGCGTCGATGCGCCGGGCGCTGCTCGAGGCCGGCACCGGCGATCTGGGCACGCTGGAGGCGATGCCCGTCGCCGAACCGGGTGGCGACGACCGGACCCCGACCAACGAGACCTCGAACTTCTCCACCGAGCGCCGCTGGCTGGTGCCGGCCTTGGTGATCGCCTTGGTCGGATCGGCCCTGATGATTGCGTATGCGCTGCTCAGCGGAGGCGGCGATCAGGCCGACCTGATCGGTCCCGCTGACGACGCGCCGCCCGCTGTCGCCAAGATCATCGGAGCCCAGGATGTCGATCCCAACGGCGACGACGCCGAGCACGCAGACGAACTCCCCAACAGCTTCGATCAAAACGACGAGACGTTCTGGTCCACCGAGAGCTACGGGTCGGCCAACCTGGGTAACAAGCCCGGCGTCGGCATCGGCTGGGTCGTCAAGCCCGCTCAGATCGAACGCCTCAACCTCACGACCACATCGACGGGATGGTCGGCCGATGTCTACGTGCTCGAACGCCAACAGGACCTGGTGGACTTCGACCCCGAGGCCAACGTGGTCGCCACCTCGATTGGTCCGGTGACCACCGGGACGGTCGAGCTCAACCTGCAGGCGAGACAGGGCGAGGTTGTCCTGTTGTGGATCACCGACCTGGGCGACGCCGAATCGGGCCAGGATCTGCCGTATTCGGTCCGGATCAACGAGGCCGAGATCCTTGTCACCCAGGGGTGAGCCCGGCCGCCGACCGCCGCACCGACGACCATGCGGTCGATGCCGGCCTGGTCCGATCGGCCCAGGCCGGAGACCGTGCGGCGATGGAGCGACTGCTGCGCCGCCATCACGACCGGCTCCATGCGGTCTGTTGCGGCGTGGTCGGACAAAGCGATGCCGACGACGCCACCCAGGCGACACTCATGTCGATCGTGGGGGGCCTCGCCCGATTTGATCACCGGGCCCGCTTCAGCACCTGGAGCCACCGCATCGCGGTCAACGCCGCACTCGACGAGCTGCGGCGGCGCGCACGCCGGCCCCAACCCCACGATCCCATCGAGGGTGGCGGTGACGCCCGGCATCCCCATCGGCGGGAACTCGAAGCCCTGCGCGCAACGTCCAAGCAGCCAATGGACCCACGTGCCGATGCCCCGGAGGGCAGTCTCGACCATGGCGACCCGGCGCAGCGGGTCGTCGATCGTCAAGTGGTCGAGGCCGCCCTGGCCGGCCTGAGCGACGACTTCCGGGTCCCCCTGGTGCTCGCCGAATACGGCGCCCTGGAATACGCCGAGATCGCCGAGGCGCTCGAGATCCCGGTGGGCACCGTGCGCAGCCGGATCGCCCGGGCCCGTCGACAGCTGGGGTTCTACGGGGAGTCGCTGCGATGACCGATCGAACACGGCCCTCCGACGGGCTCGGGCCCCCGCCGCAACCCGACTCCAACGCCCGAGAGCGGGCCATCGCCGACGCTTTGGCCCACTTTGACGACCTGACCGTCAACGGCGTTCTCACACCCGCAGGCGAGGCCGACGTTGCTGCCGAAGTCGAGGGTGGTGACGACCTGGACCGTCGCCGCCGGGCGAAGGGCCGACGTCGGAGCGCTCCGCAGCGCTGGCTGGCCGCAGCGGCGGTCCTGCTGGTCCTTGGCGCCGGCGGCGCCCTCGCCGCTCAGGTGATCGGTGGCTCCGGAGAACAGATGACCAGCGAGGCCAGCGACCAGGCCGAAGGGGGCGCCACCAACGCCGACGAGGCTGCCCGGGCGGAACGCGGCGTAGCCGATCAGACCAAAGCGGGCGGCGCCGAACCCGCAGCCGAAGCCGCACCCGAGGCCGCCGCCCAGGCCCTCGCAACGCTTCCCGAGTGGCTGTGCGAGCTGACCGCACGCCTGGGTGTGGACGTGTGCGCGCGATGAGCGGCGGGCCGTTCGGCCCCACGGTAGGCACCGGGTCCCCAACTCCTCGTAGGCTGGGATCATGGCCAAGCCGTCTGCCACCACATCCAAACCCGTCACCACGGGTGCTACCACCCCTCAGCCGTCCGCCGACGGCACCGATGCCCACTGGGCCGACCAGATCGCCGACCTGATCGTCGACGGGGTCGATCGGGTGCGCGACCGCACGGTCACCCCGGCGCAGGCGTTGGCCAAGTACGTCGTCTATGGAGTGATCGTCGCAGTCCTCGCGCTGCCCCTCCTCGTGTTGACGCTCGTTTTGCTGGTTCGGGTGTTGGATGCCTTCATCCCAAGTGGCGTCTGGGCTCCCTACCTCATCCTTGGCGCTGTCTTCGTCATCGCCGGGGCCCTCCTCTGGTCGAAACGGTCGAAATGAGCATCATTCATCGTAAGGTCCTCATCATCGGCTCGGGTCCCGCCGGTCTCACCGCAGGCATCTACACCTCCCGGGCCCAGCTGCAACCGCTGCTCGTCGAGGGTGAGCCGTCCTCGACCTCGGATCAGCCGGGCGGCCAGTTGATGCTGACCACCGAGGTCGAGAACTTTCCCGGCTTTCCCAACCAGGTGCAGGGCCCGGAGCTGATGCTCGCCATGCGCGAACAGGCCAAGCACTTCGGCACCGAGATCATCACCGCAAAGATCACCAGGGTCGACCTGTCCGGCCCGCCACACCGCCTGTGGGTCGGCGACCCCGATGCCCCCGAGCCCACCTACACCGCCGATGCCGTCATCGTGTCCACCGGAGCACAGGCGTTGATGCTCGGGATCGACGCCGAATGGGACCTGATGGGACGCGGCGTGTCGACGTGTGCCACCTGTGACGGGTTTTTCTTCCGAGGCCGCGACGTCGCTGTGGTCGGCGGAGGCGACTCGGCGATGGAGGAGGCCCTCTTCCTCGCACGCATGGCAGGCTCGGTCACGGTGATCCACCGTCGCGACGAGCTGCGCGCCTCCAAGATCATGGCCGAGCGCGCCATGGAACACCCCAAGATCAAGTTCATGTGGAACACGGTGGTCGAGGACCTGGTCGGTGACGAGACGCTCGAGGCGGTCAAGCTTCGTGACCTCACCACCGACGCTGTCTCCACCGTGCCGATGGCCGGATTCTTCGTCGCCATCGGTCACCGTCCAAACACCGACCTGTTCCTCGGCCAGCTGGCCACCGACGACGACGGCTACATCGAGACCGTCGCCGACGGAACCCGCACGTCGGTCGAAGGCGTGTTTGCCTGCGGCGACGTTCAGGACGAGACGTACCGCCAGGCGATCACCGCCGCAGGAAGCGGTTGCATGGCAGCGATCGACGCCGAGCGCTGGCTGGAGACCCGGGGAGAGTGACCCCCGGGGAATGCCAAGGGTGACGCGCCGGTTACACAGGGCGACCCCATCTTGGAAACCCCCAATCTGAAAGAGGACCGATGGCTGCAGGAATCACTCATCTCACCCAGGCAAACTTCACCGAAGAGGTCGCTGGTAGCGACACGCCTGTGTTGGTGGACTTCTGGGCCGAATGGTGCGGGCCGTGCAAGATGATCGCTCCTGTGCTTGAGGAGATCGCCCAAGAGCATGCCGGCAAGATCCGCATCGCCAAGGTGGACGTCGACTCCGAGCAGACCCTGGCCATGCGCTTCGGCATTCAGGGCATCCCCACCATGATCGTCTTCTCCGGCGGCGAGCCCGACCTGCGCATCACCGGCGCGATGGGCAAGCCACAGCTGGAAGACAAGCTCGCCAGCTACCTGTAACCCCAACAGGCTTGCCCACAGTTTCGGTCGTTGTCCCCGAGGAGACCACAGGGTTATCCACAGCTGTGGAGGACGACCTGGGTTACTCGTCGCCGATCACGATCCGGTAAAGCCGCTCCAGGTCGTCCAGGTCGGCAAACTCGACCAGGATGCGCCCTCTCTTGGCGGAGAGTTCGACCGCCACCGACGTCGACAGCCGGTCGGACAGCAACTGTTCCAGCTCGAGCACGCCGGCGGGACGATCCTCCGGTGCAAGGTCGGGCTCGTTGGTCGTCGACCCGTTCTGGCGATGGTCGGTAGCGGGCGAGTTGGGCCGTGGACGCCCCCGACCGCTTGGGACCCGCTCGGCCAGATCGTGGCGCGCCCGCACCAGTTCCTCAACCGCCCGCACCGACAGTTCCTCGTCGACGGCGCGCTGGGCCACCGACGTCTGCGATGGCTCGTCGGGCAGCGACAGCACCGCTCGCGCCGCCCCGGCACTGAGCGCTCCGTCCCGGACGAGCCGCTGGATCTCGGCGGGCAACTGAAGCAGGCGCAACAGGTTGGTGACCGCCGGTCGGCTGCGCCCCAACCGGGCTGCGGCGGCCGAGTGTGACAACCCAAACTCATCCATCAACTGCTGGATGCCGACCGCTTCCTCCAACGGGTTGAGGTCTTCCCTGTGCAGGTTCTCAACCAGCGCCTCTTCCAGCGCAGCTTGGTCGTCACCGTGACGCACGAGCACCGGCACGGTACTCAGTCCGGCGCGGCGTGCCGCCCGCCAGCGTCGCTCGCCGGCGATGAGGTGATAGGTCCCGTGATCTGCCGGCCGCACCAGCAGCGGTTGGAGCACGCCAAGCGCCTCGATCGAGGCGGCCAACCCACCAAGTGCCTCATCATCAAAGTCCACGCGCGGTTGGTACGGGTTGGCTCGGATGTCGTCGAGGGGTACCTCCTGCACCCCCTGCGGAACGGAAGCGGAACCAGCATCGGACACCACCTCGGCGTCTGTTGAGGGTTCGGCTTCTTCCATCGGCGGAATCAGGGAATCCAGTCCCCGTCCCAATGCACTACGGCGCCCCACGTTCATGAACCTCCCTGGCCAGTTCCCGATAGGCCACGGCGGCACGGGAAGACGTATCGAACAGCGTGATCGGCATGCCGTAGGAGGGTGCCTCCGACAGGCGAACGCTCCGGGGGATGACATTGCGGCACACCTTGTCCCCGAAGTGCTCGCGCACCTGAGATGCGACCTCGTCGGACAGGCGGGTACGCCCGTCGTACATCGTCAGCACCAGGTTGCCAAGCTTCAGATCGGGGTGCAGGTTGCGCTGAACCTGGTCGATATTGCGGATCAACTGTCCCAACCCCTCCAGTGCGTAGTACTCGCATTGGATCGGCACCAGCACCTCCGAAGCGGCGGCGAAGGCGTTGACCGTGAGCAGCCCCAGCGAAGGTGGGCAGTCGATCAGCACGTAGTCGAAGCGGTCGACCACCGAGTCGATGGCTCGCTTCAACCGCTGCTCTCGGCTGAAGGCCGGAACGAGCTCGATCTCGGCGCCCGCGAGATCGAGGTTGGAGGGTGCGACGAACAGGCCCTTCACCGAGGTGGGCTCGATGCAGTCCTCCATCGGCTGGTCGTGCAACAGCACGTCGTACATCGACACGTCGACCGTTCGGCTGTCCAGCCCGAGTCCGGTCGAGGCGTTTCCCTGAGGGTCGAGGTCGACCACCAACACCCGCAGGTCCAACTCGGCGAGCGTCGCTCCCAAGTTCACCGTAGTCGTGGTCTTGCCAACGCCGCCCTTCTGATTGGCGATGGCGATGACACGCGGCGTCTGCGTCGGTTCGGCAGCACGCCCGTCCGTTGCGTTGACCTCAACTTGGCGATGGTCGAGTACTTCCTCGCTCACGCTGGCCATCCTTCTCGGCTCAATGCCTGTCGTGGTCGAACCGGTCTCCGCCTCAAGTTCAACCGATCGCTCCTGAGGTTACGGCATCCCTGATGAATGCTGGTGCATCCCACCCAGATAATGACGGCGGACGGGCTGCGTTCAGCGAAACGTTCCACGTGAAACCGAAACGCCTCCTGGGGCGATGCCACTCGGGCGTACGGGCGAGCCCGGTCTTGATGGTTTCACGTGAAACGCACGATCGGTCGCCGAACCGATCCTCGGTCAACTTAGGAGAACCCTGGAACCGGGACAGGAACGTTCGATGACATGGTGGTGCCGTTACCCAACTGACCAAAATAGTTGTACCCCCAACAGGACACGGCTTCGTCGTCGACAATGACGCACGTGTGGCCGGTGCCCGCCGCCAGGTCCGTGACTCCGGTGATCCCTGGGACGGCGATGGGCGCGATCGATTCGTCGTTTGTGCCGTTGCCCAGCTGCCCGAACCAGTTGGACCCCCAACACGACATGTCACCATTGCCCAGGATCGCGCAGGTGTGCCGATCGCCGGCGATCAGGGCGGTCGCGTCGGTCATGCCGGCGACCGCAACCGGCACCAATGCGTACGAGGGCCGCACGCCGTCGCCGAGTTGGCCGTAACCACCCTGCCCCCAACAGACCGCTCCGCCGCCATCCACGATCGCGCACGCGTGGGCGTAGCCGACGGCCAGCCCGGTGGCATTGCTGAGACCGCTGACCTCAACCGGCACATTGGAGAACCAGGAGGCCGTGCCGTTGCCGAGCTGACCCCATTGGTTGATCCCCCAACACGACACCCCGCCGTCGGCGAGCAGCGCACACGAGTGATAGCCGTGTGAGGCGATGGCGGTGGCGTCGGTGATGCCGGTGACCGGGATGGGCACGCTCGAGTCGATGGTCGTGCCGTCGCCGAGAAGGCCGTAGTCGTTGCGCCCCCAGCAGGAGACCCCGCCGTCAGCGAGCAGCGCACACGAGTGGGAGTTGCCGATGGCCACGGCGGTGGCATCGGTGATGCCGGTGACCGGGACGGGCACGCTCGAATCGGTCGTCGTGCCGTTACCCAGCTGACCCTGGCCGTTGAAACCCCAACACGACACCCCACCATCAGCGAGTAGCGCACACGTCTGGAAGTTGCTGGCCGCGATGGCGGTGGCATTGGCGATGCCGACCACTGCGACGGGCACCCTCGAATCGGTGGTCGTACCGTCTCCGAGCGCCCCGGTGAAGTTCTCGCCCCAACACGACACGGTGCCATCACCACGCAGTGCGCACGAATGGTCGCCACCAGCAGCGACGGCGATGATCGGCTCGGGAGGGGGCGGACCGGTGCACCCAACAACCACAAGAGCGGTCGCCAGGACCGCCATGAACCAACGAACACGCATAATTGCTTCCCTTGTCAGACGTCACCCAGCGTAGTGAACACCATCAGGACAACCCTGGAACCGGGACAGGAACGTTCGATGACATGGTGGTGCCGTTACCCAATTGACCAGAGGCGTTGTGCCCCCAACAGGACACGGCTTCGTCGTCGACAATGACGCACGTGTGGCCCGTGCCCGCCGCCAGGTCCGTGACTCCGGTGATCCCTGGGACGGCGATGGGCGCGATCGATTCGTCGTTTGTGCCGTTGCCCAGCTGCCCGAACCAGTTGGACCCCCAACACGACATGTCACCATTGCCCAGGATCGCGCAGGTGTGCCGATCGCCGGCGATCAGGGCGGTCGCGTCGGTGATGCCGCTGACCGCAACCGGCACCAGCGCGAACGAGGGCCGCACGCCGTCGCCGAGTTGGCCGTAACCACCCTGCCCCCAACAGGCCGCCCCGCCGCCACCTACGATCGCACACGAGTGGTAGTAACCGACGGCGAGGTCGGTGGCGTCGGTGAGACCGGTGACCGCAACCGGCACATTGGACTGGAGACTCGTGCCGTTGCCCAGCTGGCCGTAGTTGTTGCCCCCCCAACACTCCACCCCGCCGTCGGCGAGCACGGCGCACGAGTGAAAGGCGTTTGCGGCCAAGGCGGTGGCGTTGGTGATGCCGGTGACCGGGACGGGAACGGTGGAGAGGGGGACGGTCGTGCCGTTGCCGAGCTCGCCGTTGACGTTATAGCCCCAGCACGACACCCCGCCGTCAGCGAGCAGGGCACACGAATGGGTGTTGCCGATGGCCACGGCGGTGGCGTTGGTGACGCCGGTGACCGGGACGGGCACGCTCGAGGCGGTCGTCGTGCCGTTACCGAGCTGACCCTGGCCGTTGAAACCCCAACAGGACACCCGCCCATCGGCGTGGAGCGCACACGACTGATAGTCGCTGTTGGTGACGGCGATGGCGTCGGTGATGCCGACGACTCCGACGGGCACGCTCGATCCGGTCGTCGTGCCGTCGCCGAGCCAGCCGGCGGCGTTGTCGCCCCAACAGGCCACCGTGCCATTGCCGCGCACGACACACGTGTGGTTGCCGCCGGCGGAGATCCCAACGACCGGACCGGCAGGGGGTTGACCGGTGCACCCAACAACCAGAAAGGCCGTCGCCAGGACCACTGCGAACAAGCGAACACGCATGATTGCTCCCCCTTGTCGGACACCCATCGGGGCCGTCAGCGGATCCTAATACCCTGCCGCGGGATGTTTCACGTGAAACGCGACGATGCCCCGGCACGGTGACCGGGGCATCGCTTCGTACTCTGAACTTGTGGGTGCCGATCAGGCCGGGCGGATCACCACGCGCCGGTCACGCCCCTGGCCCTCGGACTCGGTGCGAACGCCGTCGACGGCGTTGACGGCGTCGTGAACGATCTTGCGGTCGATCGAGCCCATCGGCTCCAGCACCAAGGCATCGCCGGACTCGGCCACCTGGCGGGCCAGGTCACCACCGAAGCCCTCGAGCGCTTCGCGTCGCAGGCCCTTGTAACCGGCGACGTCGACACCAAGGCGCACCTCGGTGCCACCCTTGGCCACCTTCAGCATCACGGCCTTGGACAGCTCGAGCACCGCGTCGGCAGTGGCGCCGCGATGGCCCACCATCACGCCGAGATCATCACCGGCCACCGTCACATCGACACGGTCACCGTCGATCTCGCTGCTGGTGGTGACGGTCTGCCCTGCGGCGGACATGAGCCCACCGAGGAACTCTTCGACGGTGGAGGCCACCTCGTCGGCCGTCATCGGGTCGGGCGTGGGCCCGTCGTCCGCGGTCACTGTGTCGCGGTCCCGGCCGGCGGGGCGCTGACGACGCTGACCGCCGGACCGTCCACTGTCGCTGCGGCCGCTGCCGGATCCGCCACCGGTCTGACCGGCGGCGGTGTCGCTCTGCTCGGCCGGAGCTGACGTTTGGCTCTGCTTGGCCTGGGCCTGCTTGGCCGGCGCCTTCGCGCCACCGTCGTTGCGCGATCCGCCCTTGCGACGACGCTCTTCCTTCGCCGGAGCCGCCACCGGGGCGACACGGGCACGAATGCGGGCCATCGACTTCACACGGCCAAACATCGAGACGCTCGGGTGCTCGAGCACCTCGATCTCCGCCTCCGATTCGTGCACACCCAGCTTGTCGAGAGCCTGATCACGGGCCTCCTCGATCGTCTTGCCGGTCAGTTCGATCCACTCCATAGCTACTTCCCTTGTTCGTCCCCTGAGCGGGGGTCTCCTGATCGGCGGCCTGTGCCGCCGGTTGTGCTTTTCCCACCAGATGTGGTTGCCGAGGTCCGTCGAGCGCTACCGCTCTTCGCTCGGCTGGGTGTGTTACGCGTGCGGCCCTTGGGGGCCGTACCCGACTTGGTAGGCCGGCCCGCCGCAGCGGGCTTGGAGCCGTTCGACTTGGCCTTGGCGCTCTCGCTGCGGGGGTTGGGGGCCTTCTTCTTCTCCTTGGCGTCGGCTTCGGCCTCGGTGAGATGTCCCTTGCCCTTGCCCGGCACATGATGCACGCCGGGGCCGTCCTTCCCGTAGAGCTCCTTGGTGATGTAGCTCTGGGTGCCGATCCGCATCAGCCCCTGCACGCCCCAGTACACGGCCAGAGCACCGGCGAAGTTGAAGGCGAACACCGGCAACACGAACGGCATGACCTTGAGGATCATCGCCTGGGTAGGGTTGGCGTTTGCCGCCGGGTTGCGGGCCTGGATCTGACGGTTCTGGATCACCTGGATGACCAGGATCAGAATCAACAACACCAGGTAGGGCGCAAACGACACGAAACCCTGGGCCCAGGCCTCGGCCGGCGTCTTCGCCAGGTCGAGCGTGAACACCCGGTTGAAGAACGGCATCGTGTTCTGAGTGCTCAGGGTCTTGTAGAACGCCGTGGCCGTGTTGACGTGCTCGGGGTTGAAGGTCTGGTCGGTGAACACCCAGGACGTCAGGGGCGACGTGTTGTTGGCTACCTGCTCGGCGATGTGACCGACACCGGCGGAGGGCCCACCCAAACGGTTCGTCAGACCACGGATCAGGTGGTACATCACGATGAACACGGGCGCCTGGGCCAACACGGGGAGGCAGCCACCGACCGGGCTGATGTTGTTTTCCTTGTAGAACACCATCAACTCGGTGTTGAGGCGCTCCCGGTCGCCCTTGTACTTGGCCTGAATCTGTTTGAGTTCGGGCTGGAGTCGCTGCATCTGCAGCATCGATTTGGTGCTCTTCACCGTGAGCGGCGTGACGATGAGCATCACGAGCACGGTGAACAACACGATCGACATCCCAAACGAGGGGATGACGCTGTAGATGGCGGCCACGATGGAGCCGAAGAACTCGAACAGCGGGGAGAAGGGACCAAGCAGGTCAGGCATCTGGTTTCACGTCGTTTCGTGAGCGGGGGATAGCGGACGGCTGAGAATCACCGAGCTGTGGCTCCGGGGCCTGGTGTCCCGAAGCGTCGGGAACCGGGTCCCAGCCGCTGGAACTCCAGGGGTGACAGCGACAGATGCGACGGACGGCCATGGACCCACCACGCAGGGCTCCGTGGGTCTCCAGCGCCTCTGCAGCGTAGGACGAACAGCTGGGCACATATCGGCAGGGGGAGGGTCGGCCGTCGGTCATCACCTGGTAGGCGTGGACCATCCGGCCGAGAAGGCGAGCCATCACCGACGGGTGGCTGCCGCGATCGCCCGACTCAGGTGGGCTCGGAGTTGCTCGAAGGTCAGCGTCGCGATGCCGGGGGATCCGATGATCAGGTAGTCCATCGTCGGCAGCTTTCCACCCTGTTCCAGGCTCGCCAGCAGATGGCGAAGCCGGCGCCGGATCAGGTTTCGCGTCACCGCCGGACCCAGCTTGCGACCGAGGGCGAAGGCCACCCGTGGACGCGCTGCGTCCGATGGGGCTGCGATCACCGTGACCGGTCCGCTGTGACCCTTCCGCCCCGCCTGACGCAGTGACCGAAAGGCTTGGCGACCGGTAAGACGCCACGTCAGGCCGACAGGCGTGCGCGGCCCTTGCGCCGCCGGGCCTTCACGATGGAGCGACCCGAACGTTCGGACATGCGATGACGAAAGCCGTGACGACGCGCACGACGGCGCGTCTTTGGTTGGTAGGTGCGCTTCACCTGGATCCTCCTGAATGGTGCCCCGGACAAGCTTGCTGGGGGCGGTGCCGACTGGGCCGGCCTGTATGGGGATGGGAATGGCCGTCTGCGCCGAGACGACACAGGGACCTTCAACGTTACGGGTCGCCCGCACACCTAGGCAACCCGCGGCTTCATTGGCCGGAATACCAGACCGGGGGTGGAGCCGTTCACATGCTGATGGTACGGTCGTCCTCCGGTCCGCAGCTACGGGACGCCCTTGACACGAAGCGGCCAGTCCGTCTTGGCGGTCACACGTCACGAGCCGCAGAACAACTCGAGAATCTCGCCAGTTTGTCGTCCATGACGGCTCATCCACAGTATGTGGACTGCCTTGTGGACAAAGTCTGAGGTGAAACGCCGCTCCATGGAGGATGAAGCCACATCGGTCTGGGAAGCCGTCGCCCGCGGCGTGACACACCAGGTGTCCAACGTGGTGTGGCGTACCACCTTCAGTGAGGTCCGCGCCGTCGATTTCGACGGGGTAACCCTGACGATCGTGGCACCCAGCCTGGTGCTGCGGGATCGCATCGACAATCGCTTCCGTCCGCTTCTGATGGGCGTGATCGCCGACCTGGGCATGGAAGGGGTGGACCTGGCGGTCGAGGTCGACCCCGACTCCAACCACCACGAGCCTCCCCACCCCGGCCCGCCAGAGACCGGTGGGTCCGGTCAACAGTCGGGCATGAACCGACCGGCAGGGCCCGGCCAAGCGAACGTCTCCCCGACGCCCGGCGCAGGGGTGGACAGCGCTCCCGGCAACCTGCGCGCCGGTGGGCTGAACAACCGATACACCTTCGCTTCGTTCGTCACCGGCCCATCCAACCGCTTCGCTCAGGCCGCTGCGCTCTCGGTTGCCGAGACGCCGGCCCGCTCCTACAACCCGCTCTTCGTCTACGGCTCGGCCGGGCTGGGCAAAACCCATCTGCTCCAGGCGATCGCCCACTACGTGTCGGAGAACTACCCCTCCTACCGGGTGCGCTACCTGTCAACCGAGGAGCTGCTCAACGAGTTCGTCGACGCCATCCGCAACAACCAGCAACCCGACTTCAAGCGCCGCTATCGCGAGAACGACGTGCTGTTGGTGGACGACATCCAGTTCATGGAGGGCAAGGAACAGCTTCAGGAGGAGTTCTTCCACACCTTCAACACGCTGTATGAGGCCAACCGTCAGATCGTGTTGAGCTCCGACCGCCCGCCGGACTCGATCGCCACGCTGGAGGACCGCCTCCGCAGCCGCTTCAAGATGGGCCTGATCACCGACATTCAGCCGCCGGACTTCGAAACCCGCCTGGCCATTGTGCGCAAGAAGTCCGAGCAGTCCGAGTTCCCCCTGCCCGCCGAGGTGCTCGAGTTCATCGTCACCAACATCACCAACAACATCCGCGAGCTCGAGGGCGCCCTCAACCGGGTCACCGCGTACGCCAACCTCACCCGCACACCGGTGACGATGGAGAGCGCCCGGCAGGTGCTCGGCGACCTCTCGGCCGGCGGGGGGCGCATCGTCACCCCTGACCGCATCCTCGAGGCGACCGCCGAGTTCTACGGGTTCAGCATCGAGGAGCTGAAGTCGAAGAGCCGTCGTCGTCCGCTGGTGACCGCCCGGCAGGTTGGCATGTACCTGTTCCGGGAGCTCACCGAGCTGTCCTACCCGCAGATCGCCAAGATCTACGGGGGCCGGGATCACACGACGGTCATCCATGCCTTCGAGAAGATCAAGGCGCTGATGGCCGAGCGCCCGCAGATCTATCAGGACGTTCAGTCGCTGATCCAGAAGATCAAGAACGGGTTATGACCCCTGGGGACAGGGCTGTGGGCACACCGCCCTCGCCCTGGGGACAGCCGGCCGACCGTCCCCACAGCGACCGCGCCGACCCCGGCGCGCCTGGGGATCGCAGTGGACGAACGGTGGACGCGTCTCCCCAGCAAACACAAGGCTTTGGGCTAGGTTCTCCACAATCCACAGGCCCTACTACTTCACCTACCTGGAGTAGTCATCTCATCACAGCAGAAGGAGTAGGCGAACCGTGAAGTTCCGATGTGAACGCGATGTGCTGGCAGACGCGGTCGGCAGTGCCGGTCGAGCAACCTCAGGACGCGGCGGTGCGCTGCCGGTGCTCGCCGGCCTTCGCCTGCGCTTGGAGGGCGACCATCTCGAGGTCACCGGATCCGATCTCGACCTCACCGTCACCGCCGAGATCGAGGTGGCCGGTGGCGACGACGGTGTGGCCGTGATTCCCGCCCGCCTGCTGGCCGACATCGTTCGCGCCCTCGAGCCCGGGGCGGTCAACGTCACCGTCGAGGCCGACGAGGCGACGATCACCGGGGGCCGCTCGGAGTTCTCGGTCAACGTGATTCCCCCCGAGGAGTACCCTCAGATCGCCGAGCCGACCGCTGATTCGGTCACCCTGTCGGCGGCAGCGCTCGCCGACGGGCTGCGTCAGGTGGTGCCGGCCGCGTCCAACGACGACAACCGCTTGATCCTCACCGGCGTGCAGTTGGCCGCCGAGGGCGACGGGCTGCGCCTGGTGGCCACCGACAGCTATCGCTTGGCGGTGAGGGACCTGGCCGGCCAGTCGGTGCTCGAGGAGGGCCAGTCGGTGTTGGTGCCGTCGCGCGCCCTTGCCGAGGTGATCCGCTCGCTTGGCGATGCCAGCGAGGTCACCCTGGTGCTCGGCGCCCAGGACGCCACGTTTCGCATCGGCGGGGTGCGGGTCACCACCCGGCTGATCACCGGCGATTTCCCCAACTACCGCGGCCTGATCCCCGATACCCAGGCCAACACGCTCACCGTCGATCGGCAGGCGCTGATCGACGCCGTCCGTCGCGTGAAGTTGATGGCTCGCGAATCGACCCCGGTTCGGCTGGAGATGACCCACAACGCGCTCGAGTTGGTGGCGGTCACCCAGGACGTCGGTCATGCCTCCGAGCAGCTCGACGTCAGCTTCGAGGGCGAGGGCCTGACCATCGCCTTCAACCCGGACTACCTGCTCGATGGCCTGGATGCTGCCCGCGGCGACGAGGTTCGGGTGGAGACGATCGGGGACAACAAGCCGGCGGTGCTGCGCGGCTCGGAGGCCGACGACTTCCTGTACCTGCTGATGCCCGTACGCGTGTCCTGAGCCGGCGGGGCCGGCCGCCACATGTTTCTTCGCCGCCTGGAGCTGCGTCAGTTCCGCACCTACGAGGAGCTGACGCTCGATCTGCCGATCGGATTGACCGCCGTGGTGGGCCCAAACGGCATCGGCAAGACCAACCTGGTCGAGGCGGTGGCCTGGCCGTTGCTGCTGACCAGCGTGCGCGGCGTCCCCAACGAGGCCCTGGTGCGCCGGGGGGCCGAGGCAGCGGTGGTGCGAGCCGAGCTGGAGGAGCCGGGCCCCGATGGTGCCTGGCAGGCGAGCGGTGAAGCCCGTCGGGCACTGATCGAGAGCGAGATCTCGGCGCGCGGCCGGGGTCGTGTGTTGCTCAACCGGCAGTCGGGTGCGCGGCGTCGGGACGTGGCCGGCGTCGGGCGGGTCACCGTGTTTTCCCCTGACGACCTGGTGCTGATCAAGGGCGGCCCTTCGGAGCGGCGGGGCCTGCTCGACGACGCGTTGGTCGCTCGTGATCCCCGGCTCGACGCCGTTCGGGCGGACTACGACAAGGTGCTGCGCCAGCGCAACGCGTTGCTGCGCCAGTCCAAGGGTTCGCTCGACGAGGCGGCCAAGCTGACGCTGGAGGTGTGGAACGCCCAGTTGGTCGATCGCGGCACCCGGCTGGGCGACGAGCGGGCCAGCCTGTGCGCAGAGCTGTCGCCGTTGGTGAGCGCCGCCTACGAGGAGCTCGCCGGCGTCACCTGCGACGTCACGCTCACCTACGAAGCGCCCTGGCGCGCAGCCGGGCTGGAGGTGGCGCTCGGGGAGGCCCGTCGCGACGAGCTGCGGCGGGGCGTCACGCTCGTCGGGCCGCACCGAGACGAGCTCCAGATCGATCTGGAGCAGATGGCGGCGCGCACCCATGCTTCCCAGGGTGAGCAGCGCAGCCTGGCCTTGTCGTTGCGCCTGGCGGTTCACCGGTTATTGACTGACCGCTACGGCACCCCGCCGATCCTCGTGCTCGACGACGTACTCTCCGAGCTGGACGCTCAGCGGCGCTCGGCGCTGTTGCGGGCGGTGCCCGCCGGTCAGACCCTGCTGACCACCGCCGCCGACCTGCCCGACGAGATCTCGCCGTCGGCCGTGCTCGAAGTGGTCGGTGCCGGCGAGGTGAGCTGGCGATGAGTCCCCGTCGTTCGTCGCGCCACGTGTCCAACTCGCTCGATGCGGTGCTGGCCCACCTCGGACGGCCGTCGGTCGACGCCCACGAGGTGATTCGAACCAAGTGGGCCACCATCGTGGGATCTCGCCTCGCCGGCTGGTGTTGGCCGAGCGAGCTGGTGTCCGGCGAGCTGGTGGTGAGTACCACCGATCCCGTGGTGGCCGAGGAGCTCAACCTGATCAGCCGCGAGCTGGCCGGGACGCTCAATCGACTGGTCGGGGACGACGTCGTCGCCACCGTACGGGTGCGTGTTACTTCCGAGGGTCGATCTGGTGGGGCCCCCGGGGAGGGCGCCCCGGGGGCCCCAGACGGGCGCTGAGCGGGTCAACCGGTCGGCGGGACCTTCACGATGGGCTATGATGATCGCCGGCCCCAGCGGCCGGATGGTGTGACAGCCACATTGTTTCCACATGGTTATCCACATCCTGTGTGTTCTTTAACGGCAAGCGTTGTCATTCGATCCATATACCCCTCTTTCGCACCCACAGAGGTCACCCACGTGACAGTTGAAACCAGCACGTACGGCGCCGATCAGATTCAGGTACTCGAGGGCTTGGAGGCGGTCCGTAAACGACCGGGCATGTACATCGGTTCCACTGGCCCGAGTGGTTTGCATCACTTGGTCTACGAGGTGGTTGACAACTCGGTCGACGAGGCGATGGCCGGTTATGCCGATCACATCGAGGTCACCCTTGGGGCCGACGGCTGCTGCCAGGTGGTCGACAACGGCCGGGGCATCCCCACCGATCCGCACCCGAAGTACCCGGGCATGTCGGCCGCCGAGGTGGCCATCACCGTGTTGCACGCCGGAGGAAAGTTCGGCGGCGGCGGCTACAAGGTGTCCGGTGGCCTTCACGGCGTGGGCATCTCGGTGGTCAACGCGTTGTCGGCGCGTACCGAGGTCGACATCGACCGGGGGGGCGAGCGCTGGTCGATGAGCTACCGCGACGGCGGGACGCCCGATCAGCCATTGCGCCAGGTGGGCCCCACGCCGGCGAGCACCGACGGGATCGACCGGCCGAGCGGCACCACGGTGCGGTTCTGGCCCGACCCGACGATCTTCGATGACGTCACGTTTCGTAGCCAGACGCTGATGGAACGTCTGCAGATGATGGCGTTTCTCAACGCCGGTTTGACGATCTCCTTTTCCGACGAGCGCGGTGACGAGCCCGAACACACCGTTTTTTGTTATGAGAACGGCGTCCAGGACTTCATCGTTCACATCAACTCGTCGAAAGAAACACTGTTCGAGGAAGTGGGGAGCTACAACTGGAGCGAGGAGGCGGCCGGCGCCCCGATGCAGCTGGAGGTCGCGTTCCAATGGAACTCGGGCTACAACTCCGATGGCATGCACAGCTTTGCCAACGGCATCAACACGATCGAAGGCGGCATGCACGAAGAGGGCTTCAAGAAGGCCCTCACCAACACGCTCAACCGTTACTCGCGCGAGAAGGGTCACCTGAAGGACAAGGACACCAACCTTCAGGGCGAGGACATTCGCGAGGGGCTCACGGCGATCATCTCGGTGAAGCTGGCCGATCCGCAGTTTGAGGGTCAGACCAAGTCCAAGCTGGGCAACGTGCCGGTGCGTTCGATGGTGGAGCGGGCGACCAACGACCGGCTGGGGGAGTGGCTCGAAGAGCACCCCAACGAGGCCCGGCGTATCGTCGCCAAGGCGGTCGCAGCGTCCCGGGCCCGCGAGGCGGCCCGCTCGGCGCGTGAGGCCACCCGCCGCAAGTCGGCACTCGACGGCGCCGGGCTGCCCGGCAAGCTGGCCGACTGTTCGTCGAAGAACCCCGATGAGTGCGAGCTGTACATCGTCGAGGGCAACTCCGCGGGTGGTTCGGCCAAGGACGCCCGCGACCCCGCGACGATGGCGATCCTGCCCATTCGCGGCAAGATCCTCAACGTCGAGCGCGCCCGCCCGGATCGCATGCTGCGCAACGCCGAGGTCACGTCGCTGATCCAGGCGGTGGGCGCCGGGATGGGCGAGGAGTTCGACCTCTCGCTGATCCGCTACGGCAAGGTCGTGCTGATGGCCGACGCCGACGTCGACGGCAGCCACATTCGAACCCTGCTGCTCACGTTTTTCTTCCGTCAAATGAAGCCGCTGGTCGAGGCCGGCCGGGTGTTTATCGCCCAGCCGCCGCTGTACTCGACCAAGGTCGGCAAGGAGACGGTGTACCTCAAGGACGATGAGGCACGCCGACAGTTCCTCGTCGGGCGCCCAAAGCACTCCGAGGACTTTGCCCGGCTGAAGGGCCTGGGCGAGATGGATGCCGACGAGCTGTGGGCAACGACGATGGACCCCGAGCGCCGCACGCTGTTGCAGGTGACCGCACAGCAGGCGGCCATCGCCGATCAGGTGTTCTCGGTGCTGATGGGCGAGAGCGTCGAGAGCCGCAAGCACTTCATCCAGACCAACGCCAACGACGTCCGCTTTCTCGATATCTGATCCGGAGTTTCCATGTCTGACGAGCCGCCTATCCCAGAAGCAGACGACCCAGAAGCAGACGACCCGATCGTGCCGGTCGAGCTGATCGACTTCAGCGGCGAGGGCATCGAGCCCATCGAGATCCAGGCCGAGATGGAGCAGTCGTTCCTCGACTACGCCATGTCGGTCATCGTCAGCCGGGCGCTGCCCGACGTGCGTGACGGCCTCAAGCCGGTGCACCGCCGCATCCTGTGGGCCATGCACGAGGCCGGGCTGCGCCCCGACCGTCAGCACCGCAAGTGCGCCACCGTCGTCGGCGACGTCATCGGCAAGTACCACCCCCATGGCGACAGCTCGGTGTACGACGCGCTGGTGCGCATGGGCCAGGACTTCTCCCTGTCGCACGTGCTGATCGACAAGCACGGCAACTTCGGTTCGCTCTCCGACGGTCCCGCCGCCTACCGCTACACCGAGTGCCGCCTCGATCCGCTCGCCATGTCCATGCTGGCCGAGATCGACGAGGACACGGTCGATCGGATCCCCAACTACGACGGCTCGACCGAAGAGCCCACCGTGTTGCCGTCGCGGTTTCCCAACCTGTTGGTCAACGGCTCTCAGGGCATCGCCGTGGGCATGGCCACCAACATCCCGCCCCACAACCTGGGCGAGGTGATCGACGCCGTCGACTTGCTGATCGACAACCCCGACGCCACCATCGACGAGCTGATGGAGCTGGTCTTGGGCCCCGATTTTCCCACCGGAGGCGAGATCCTGGGTCGGGCCGGGCTCAACTCGGCCTACCGAACCGGGCGGGGCTCGATCAAGCTGCGGGGCAAGGCCGAGATCGTTGAGGACGCCAACGGCCGCAACAGCATCATCGTGTCCGAGGTGCCCTATCAGACCGCACCCGAGGTGATCGAGGAGCGGGCCGCCGAGCTGGTGAACAACCGGGAGCTCGAGGGCATCCGGGCGATCACCAACAGCTCGGCCAAAGGTCAGATCAAGCTGGTGTTCGAGCTCAAGCGGGACGCCTCGCCGATGGTGGTGCTCAACAACCTGTACAAGTACACCCCACTGCAGACCACCTTTGCCGCCAACATGGTGGCGCTGGTCGACGGCGTGCCCCGCACGCTCAACCTGCGCGATGCCCTGGTGCACTATCTCGATCACCAACGCGAGGTCGTCCGCCGTCGCACCGAGTTTCGCCTCGGTCGGGCCCAGCGCCGGGCCCACATCGTCGAGGGGCTGGTTCGCGCCCTCGACCTGATCGATCAGATCATCGCAGCGATCCGGGCGTCAGCCGACCGCTCGGGCGCACGCGCCGCCTTGATGGGTGAGGGCTTCGAGTTCTCCGAGATCCAGGCCAACCACATCCTCGATTTGCCCCTGGGACGCCTGACCCGCTTGGGCCGGGCCGAGCTCAACGAGGAACTGGCCGAGCTGCGACGCATCATCGCCGAGCTCGAGGCCATCCTGGCCGACCAAAGCCGGCTCGACGCCGTGATTCGCGAGGAACTCGCCGACATTCGCCAACGCTTCGCCGTTGACCGGCGAAGCCCGATGGTGCACGACCCGGGCGACCTCGACGTCGAGGACCTGATCGACGACGAGGATGTGGTGGTCGTCATGACCAGCCGGGGCTATATCAAGACCACGTCGCTGGACGCGTTCCGTTCCCAGGGCCGCGGCGGACGCGGCGTGGCGGGGGCCAAGCTGCGCGACGAGGACATGATCACGACGTTGATCAAGACGTCCGCCCACGCCTACCTGTTGTTTTTCACTAACCGGGGCAAGGTGTACCGCCTGAAGGTGCACCGAATCCCGATGGTGGAGCGCGGCGCCCAGGGCACGGCGATCGTCAACCTGTTGCGCCTCGCCTCCGACGAGCGGGTGCAGGCGGTCATCGACACCCGCGACTACGAGTCGCACCGCTACCTGATGTTCACCACCGCGCTCGGCGTGGTGAAGAAGACACGCTTCAACGCCTATGACTCGTCGCGCCAGGACGGGCTGATCGCCGTCAACCTGCGCGACGGCGACGAGCTGGTCGAGGTGCTGCCGGTCAACGATGACGACGAGGTGATGTTGATCTCCTCGTCGGGCATGGGCATCCGCTTCGCCGAGTCCGACGTTCGGCCGATGGGCCGCAGCGCAGCCGGCGTCCGCGGCATGCGCCTGAAGCGTGGCGACACGGTGATCGGCGCGGCGGTGCTCACGCCCGACACGCGCCTGCTCACCGTGACCGATGCCGGCTTCGGCAAGCGCACCGACCCCGATGAGTTCACCCGTCAGGGCCGGGGCGGGCAGGGCATCCGCGCCCACCGCATCCGCGACGACCGCGGCCGGGTGGTGGCGGCCAACCTGGTCGATGACGACGCCGAGATCTTCCTGATCACCGACGCCGGCGTGATCATCCGCACGCCGGTGGCGTCGATCAGCGAGTACGGCCGGGACGCGATGGGTGTCACGGTCATGCGCTTGGATGATGACACCAAGGTCGCTGCGGTGGCGCCCGTGGTCAACACCGAGAACGGTGACGATCCCGCCGAGGAACTGGACGCGGCCGAGGGCGCAGGCGGCGACCCGGCGGAGTAACCCGGGGAGCGACCCCCGTGGTGCCCGCCGACGTTGGCGGGCACGATGGGACCATGATCAGGCGACCAAGGTCGGACCGGGGTTCGGTCGTGTGGTGGGCGGTGGCGGTCGTCGGCTGTGCGCTCGTCATGTTGAGTGGTCTGGTTCTGGTTGCCCAGGGGTCGGTGCGGGCGGCGCAGGCGCAGGCGGTTGCCGACCTGGCGGCGCTGGCCGCTGTGGGCGTCGACGAGTCGGGGTCCCCCTCGGCCGGGGCGATGGCCGAGGTCATCAGCGCCCGCAACGGCTGTTCGTTGAGGTCGGCCAACCCGCAACCGACGGTGTCGGGGGGCCGACGGTGGCGGGTCTGGGTGGCGAAGGGTCCCATCGAAGCGACGGCCGCCGCCGAGCCCGAGCCCGTTCACGCCTCCGGCTCCACTTCGCCCTAGACTCTCGCAAATGTCACCATCGTCCGACGAGGGGTCCAGCACTGACGTCGCGGCCCCAAGCGGCGGTGCCCCCGCCACGCCAGGCCCCCGCACTGCGGTTGTCCCCGCACCCGAGCCCGGTACCGATTCGACGCCCAAAGAAGCTCGCTGGCAACGCGACGACCCCCCGCCGCAGAGCACCCCGAAGGTCACCAAACGCACCGCCTCGCCCAAATCGGCACCGGCCAAGCCGCCGGCCAGCACCGACGCCGACGCGAACTCGTCGACGGTTGTGGCACCGCCAGCGCCGGACGTGAAGCCCACTCCGCCTGCCAAGCCCCAGGCTGTTGCACCCGCAGAGGCCAAGGCCCCCGACGCCAAGGCAACTCCGCCTGCCAAGACCCCGGACGTCAAACCGACGCCGGCTGCCAAGCCCCAGGCTGTTGCACCTGCAGAGGCCAAGGCCCCCGTCGCCAAGGCAGCCCCGGTGGTCACGCCGACACAGCCCAGCCCGGCACCGCCCAGCCCGGCACCGGCCGAGGATGCTCCCAAGACGGTGGCCGCACCGGTTGCGGTCGTTGCGCGCACGGCGACGCTGAAGACGACCAGCACGGACGATGCCAATGCTGATGCGGACGCCGACGACTCAATGGTCGTCGAGTCGCGAGGCCGTTTCGGCCATCGCGAACGGTTTCGTGCCCGCAGGGTCCGGCGCTTGGTGCGCCACGTCGATCCGTGGTCGGTCTTCAAGCTGACGCTTGTCCTCAACGTCTGTATGTGGTTCATCTTCCTGGTTGCCGGTGTGACGATGTGGTCGGTCGCCCGATCGTCGGGCACGATCGACAACTTCGAGAAGTTCATCGCCCAGTCCTTCAGCCTGACCGACGTGTCGATCGATGCCGATCTGCTGTTTCGGGTGTACTCGCTGATCGGCCTGATCATCACGCTCGCCCTCACCGGTGCTGCGGTGATCGGCTCCATCCTGTTCAACCTGATCTCCGATCTGATCGGCGGCGTGTGGGTGTCGGTGATCGAAGAGGAGACGGCCGAGCCGCTGTAGGCGCTCTCGGCCACATCCGGGTTGGGCGTTCGCTCGAACATGAGCGAAGCGACTAACTTCGTCTGACCGAGTGAATCGGGGCTATAGCTCAGTTGGTTAGAGCGCACCCCTGATAAGGGTGAGGTCGCTGGTTCGAATCCAGCTAGCCCCACGACATGCCAATCCGACGGCTCGTGAACAGGAAGCGATCATCAGCGCACTGAGACGAGGAGTCATCGCCATGGCTATCGCTGGGATGGTCACCCTCGTGCTGCGGCTTCGGGGCATCGGCGGCCTTCCGCCCCAGGAGGGTGGCTGGCGTGAGCTGGCGGGGCCCGAGTACCGCTGAGATGCGGGATGGGTTGATGAGACGAGCCAAGCGATGATCGTCGAGGTCGTCGGCCTGGGCGCAGTGGGGCGTCGACTGCTCACCGAGTTGTTGTCCACGCCCTCGGTGGAGTTGGTGCGGGTTCGCAGCCGGCGTCACGAGGTGGCCGCCGCTCAGGTGGGTGGCCTCGAACGGGTGGAGATCGTGCGGCCGGGGCAGCCGGTGCACGCCGACTGGGCGGCGATCACTGTGGAGGCATCGGCACAACGGACGGCGTTGCGCCGTACCGCCGAGGCCGATGTTCCGGCGGTGTCGTGCTGTGATGATCCCGAGCTCATCGCCGAGCTGCTCGATGGCGAGCTTTCCAGTACGCCGGTTGTGGTCGGTGCGGCACTGTCGCCCGGGCTGACCGACGTAATGGCCGCCCATGCCGCCACGCTGTTGGAGGAGGCCACCGAACTGCACGTGGCTCGGCACGGGGTTGGGGGACCGGCCTGCGCGGAGGCTCGTGCGCAGGCGCTTCGACGCGCCGGTCGCGTGTGGCGCGACGGCGCCTGGGTGGAGCGGTCAGCGGGTTCGGGGCGGGAGCTGTGGTTCTTCCCGGAGCCGGTCGGTGGGCGCGACACCTATCGGGCGGATCTGGCCGAGGTGCAGACCCTGCACGCAGCCCATCCGCAGTTGGAGCGGCTCACCGCTCGCATTTCGATGACCCGACGGGAACGCATGTCCGTTGCGATCGGGCTCCCGCCGCTTCCCAGTGCGCAGAAGCCGTCGGGAACGGGTGCAGCGGTCGTTGAAGCGCGAGGCCGACGAGGGACCACGACCGCTGCGGTGGTGTTGGGCGTGGTCGACCGCCTCGATGGTGCGGCCGCCGCGCTGATCGCCACCTGCGGTGAGCAGTTGGACCAACCACCGACGGGTGCAGTCACCGCCGGCCAGCTCGCACCGCCGCTCACGATGCTCGATGCCCTGGCTCGCCGAGGTGTCAGCATCGCTCGCTTTGGCGAACCCGATGCCGCGTAACGCTCCCCGGCGATGAGTTTCCGGGCTGACCGGGCGATCACGGGTTCACGCAGCGGACGGATGACTGCGCTGGTGGTGTCGTTGGGAGTCGATGAGGCGGCCGGTGGGCGTTCGCCATCGAAATCTGACTCCGTTGCTGTGGGTGGTGTTGGGGTCGCTGGGTAGTGCGGTTGGGGTCATCGTCCAGCCGGGTCGGTGGGTGACCCGGTGGTGGTGTCGGCACAAGAGGCCGATGTTGTCGATGTCGGTTGGGCCGTTGGCGTCCCATTCGTCGACGTGGTGGACGTCGCACCAGCTGGCTGGCCGGTCGCAGCCGGGGAAGATGCAGCCACCGTCGCGGGCGAGGAGGGCGCGGCGTTGGTGGCGGTTGGCGTAGCGGAGGGTGCGGCCCATGCGGAGCGGGTCGCCGGAGCCAGACACTTCCAGCGGTCGAATCATGGCGGCGGCGATGATGAACCGGAGGATGTGCGGTGAGAGGTGGTTGCCGTCGTCGTCGGTGAGTTCGCCGCCGTCCTCGGTGTCGCCAGTGTCGTTGAGGATCACGACGATTTCGGGCTCGGGGAGTTTGCCGGATCCTTCGGGCACACCCGAGCCCCGATCCACAAGCTCGCCGAGCGCTTCGGCGCATGCTTGCGCCCGGCTGGGGACCGGTGTTTCGCCGCCAGTGGCTTCGGCGTCGGCGCGGTAGCGCTTCAGCACGCGTTCGGTTTCTCCGTCGATCAGTTTCTTGATCGTGAGGGCCAACTCTCCGACCAGTTGCCCGGAGACGTACGTGATGCCGTCGGTGGTGGGCACCAGGTGGAGGTGGTTGTTGGCCGGATCGGAGGCCGGGTCGTAGCCGCCGTCCTGATCCAAACGTTGAGCGATGCCGCGGACCTCGCGGGCCCAGCGCTCGAAGGTGGCCACCTGGGCCAGGTCGATCAGCCCCGGCAGCAGGTCGGCCAGGTCCTGCCAGTTGCGATCGTTTCCTGCCGAGTCGATCACCTTGACGTGTTGCCAGCCGACCCGACCGGTCTTGAGGGCCTCTGCGAGTTGTGGGTAGCGACGGTGCAGGCGGGCTGCGGTGTTCATCCGGCTTCGGCAGGCGTGCGGGCTCTGCTGGGTGCGGTCGGCCAGCCACATCGGGGTGGTGTGGCCGTGTTCGATGTCGCAGACACCCGACGCGGCCACCTCGGTGAGCAGTACCGCCTGTCGGTGATCGATCCGCCGACGCTGTGCCTCGAGGTCGATCAGCTCGGTCAGCGCAGGTGACCCTTCGGTCGTCAGGTCGTGCGAAGCGAGGAAGTGGCCCCCAGAAAGCATAGAGTAATCGTACACCTGTTCGATTCATTTGGCAACGGATTCTGGTCTCCGGGGCGCACTCCCCGGAGCGGTGGCCAGGCCGTGGAGCGGCTTGTCTAGGTTGATGCGATGCGGATCACGAAGCCTGGCGTCGTCTCGATAGCGGCTCTCGTCACCGTCATCTCTCTCGGTGCCTGCGGGGGAGACAACCAGGCCTCCACCGATGAGGTCTGCGACTCGCTCAGGGCGGTGGCGACGGCCATCGACGAAAGCGAGACGACGGATCCGACCGAATCGTTCGACGCACTGCTCGCCGCCCTCGAGGACTTTGCCGCAGTCGCACCGAGCGAGGTCGGCGCCGATGCGGCGACCCTGTTGGAGGGCGCCAAGCGCATGTCCGACCAGGCGAGCGGTGAGGAGGAGGCCAACGATGAGGACCCGGCCCTGCTCGAGGACGAGGAGTACGAACGGGCCGGCGACCGCGTGGAGGCCTACGCCAAGAAGACCTGCGGCATCTCGATCGGTTAGGCGACGGCGTTCTTCATCACGGGACCGTCGGCTGAACGGCCGGTCGTCCCGAGCCGTGGTTGATCGTCCTCGGACCGGTCAGGATCCCTCGAGGCAGTCGGGCTGCTCGGCGGCGATCCAGTCGAACAACGGTTGGGCGGAGAACCAGCCGGCCAGCGACGAGCCGACCTGGTCCTTGACGCCGCGTGCGACCTCGTCGGGGATCGGGACAGGCTCGCCGGCGGCCATCGCCAGGAGTTCGGCCTGGCAGGTGCGTTCCAGGGTGACGAACCAGAACGTGGCCTCGTCGACCGACTCGCCGACGGTGAGCGGTCCGTGGTTGGCCAGGATCGCCGCCTTGTTGCCGCCGAGGGCGGTGGCGATGCGCTTGCCCTCCTCGATGTCGTTGGCCACCCCGCCGTAGTCGGGGTCGAACACGTGGTCCTCGAAGAAGATGCAGGCATCCTGGGTGAGGGGCCGCAGCGGCCGGTGCAGGCTGGAGAACGCCTTGCCGTGTACCGAGTGGGAGTGGGCGGCGGCGATCACATCGGGACGGGCGGCGTGCACCTGGGAGTGGATGGCGAAGGCCGCCTGGTTGACCGGCCAGTGGCCCTCGACGACCCGGCCGTCGTGGTCGACCAGGATCAGGTCGGCCACCCGGATCTGCTTGAACGACATACCGAAGGGGTTGACCCAAAAGCAGTCCTCGCGCAGTGGGTCGCGGGCGGTGATGTGCCCGGCGACGCCCTCGTCGAAGCCCAGGCGACCGAAGATGCGGAACGCCATGGCCAGGCGCTGCTTGCGGTGCAGTTGCTCATCCTCGGGGGATCGTTCGACGAACGGGTTGTGCGGGGTGCGCGTGGTGGGGCTGTCCTGCGTGCTGTCGGCCATGCCCACCAGTCTGGCATCCGCATGTGGAGGGGTGGCTTCGCATGCGAGGTTGGGCTCAAGCGGTCACGACCGGCCTACGGACCAGTCGCTCCGGGGTCAGTGCGGCCAGGTCGAGGACGGCCAGGTTCGTCTCGGGACGGGGGTCGAAGAACGGCGACGGAGCCCCGTCGAGCGTCAGGTCGGCCAGCAGACGTCCGGCCGCCGGCGCGGTTTGGATGCCGGTGCCGCCCTGGCCGACGCACCACACGAAGCTGGGCACCTCGGGGTCGGGGCCGATCACCATCGACTCGTCCGGAGCGAAGGTTCGCAGCCCGGCCCAGGCGGAGCTGACCGTGCGAATGCCCAGGGTGGTCGCCTGGTTGATCAGGTCGATGGCGAGGGCGACGTCGAGCTCCTCCGGCTTGGAATCGCAGGGCGGCGACAGGGTTTCATCCGCGGGCGAGCACAGAAATTGGGTGCCGTCGGGCTTGGCGTACCAGCGGTGGGCCACGTCGACCACCATCGGCCACGCCGACGACCCATCGAACGTGCTGGGCGTCATGAATGCCGTGCGGCGGCGCGGTTGTAGGCCGACGCCGGCCACCCCACAGATGCCGGCGACGACGTCGCCCCAGGCGCCGGCTGCGTTCACCACCAGGCGGGCGGTCAGCGTCCGCCCGTCGTCGGCGCCCAGCAGCCAGCGGTCGGCCCAGCCCCCACCGGCCTGTCGCTCGAACGTCCCGTTCGAGGACGCGTCACCCTCGAGAACAGATCGTTCGGCCGTCTCGAGGCGCCAGGAGCGTTCGATCGTCGCCCCGGCGCGCCGGGCGCCGACGGTGAACGCCTGGTGCAGTGCCGCCACGTCGATGTCGTCGCCGGAGGGCTCGAGCATCGCCCGACCACACGCTTCCGGTCGCAGCCCGGGAAACAGCGCGCATGCCTCGTCGATGTCGATCTCGCGAGCGCCCGGGTCCACCGCCCGGGCGGCGGAGAGTTGTTCGTCGAGAGCGACCTCGTCGCCGGGCGGCGCCACGGTGATCACCGCCCGAGGCGTGACCAACGGAAACTCGGCAAAGCCCTCGGGCGGGGCATGAAAGAACGGCACCGAGGCGAGCGTCAGCGGGCGAAGCGGTTCGGCGCCCAGGTTGGGGATCAGCTGGGCGGCCGAGCGGCCGGTGGTGTGATGGGCGAGGGTCTCCTCGGCCTCCAGCACGGTGACCGACGGTGCGCTGGGGTGACGGGCCAGCCAGTAGGCGGCCGACACCCCGGCGATGCCACCGCCGATGATGGCGATATCTGTGGATTGACGGTCGTAGGCCCCGCGGTTGTTGGAGCTGAGTGACGCCATGGCCGGTCCCCCCGAGGTGGTGTCGTCCCCGAGGCCGCCGGCCTATCCGGCGGCGAAGCCCTCGAGGATGCTGTTCAACGTAGCGCTGGGCCGCATGGCGGCGGTGGCCGCGTCCGGCTTGGGCCAGTAGTAGCCACCCAGGTCGACCGGGGCGCCCTGCACCGAGTTGAGCTCCTCGACGATCGTCGCCTCGGCCTCGCTCAACCGCTGGGCCAGGGGAGCGAAGGTGGTGGCCAGCTCGGCGTCGGTGTCCTGGGCGGCCAGCGCCTCGGCCCAGTACAGGGCCAGATAGAAGTGGCTGCCGCGGTTGTCGAGTTCGTTCACCTTGCGAGACGGCGAGCGGCCCTCCTCGAGCACGCGGGCGGTGGCCGTGTCCAACGTGGTGCTCAGCAGGCGGGCCCGGGCGTTGTCGGCCGTATCGCCCAGGTGCTCCAGCGAGGCGCCGAGGGCGAGAAACTCGCCCAGGCTGTCCCAGCGCAGGTGGTTCTCGGCGATGAACTGTTGCACGTGCTTGGGTGCCGAACCGCCGGCGCCGGTCTCGAACAGGCCGCCACCAGCCATCAGCGGCACGATCGACAGCATCTTGGCCGACGTGCCCACCTCGAGGATGGGGAACAGGTCGGTGAGATAGTCGCGCAGCACGTTGCCGGTGACCGAGATCGTGTCCTCGCCCTTGACGATGCGCTCGAGCGAGAAGCGGGTGGCCTCCTCGGGCGCCATGATGTGGATGTCGAGCCCGTCGGTGTTTTCGTCGGCGAGGTAGGTGTTCACCTTGGCGATCAGCTGGGCGTCGTGGGCCCGGGTCTCGTCCAGCCAGAACACGGCCGGGGCACCGGTGGAGCGGGCGCGGCGCACCGCCAGACCGATCCAGTCACGCACCGGGGCGTCGGCGGCCAGGCACATGCGCCAGATGTCGCCGGCGCCCACCTCGTGGGTGATCAGCACGTCGCCGGCGCTGGTGAGCACCTCGACGACGCCGTCGGCGTCCAGCTCGAAGGTCTTGTCGTGGCTGCCGTACTCCTCGGCCTTCTGGGCCATCAGGCCGACGTTGGGCACCGAGCCCATCGTGGTCGGATCGAAGGCGCCGTGGGCCTTGGAGAACTCGATCACCTCGGCGTAGACACCGGCGTAGCTGTGGTCGGGGATGACGGCCAGCGTGTCGGCCGGGTTGCCGTCGGGGCCCCACATCTGCCCGGAGGTCCGCAGCATCGCCGGCATCGACGCGTCGATGATCACGTCGGAGGGGACGTGCAGGTTGGTGATGCCGTTGTCGCTGTTGACCATCGCCAGTTCGGGTCCGGACGCGTAGCCGGCAGCGAGGGCGGCTTCGACCGAGGTGCGGGTGTCGGCGGGCAGCTCCTCCAGCGCGGCGTCGAGGGTGGCCAACCCGTTGTTGGGGTTGAAACCGGCGTTAGCGAGCACCTCGCCGTAGTGGTCGAACAGGTCGGGGAAGAAGGCCCGCACGGCGTGCCCGAAGATGATCGGGTCGGACACCTTCATCATGGTGGCCTTGAGGTGCACCGAGAGCAGGACGCCGTCGGCCTTGGCCTGGCGAATCGCATCGGCGAGGAAGGCGTCGAGCGCGGCGGCGCTCATCACCGACCCGTCGACGATCGTGCCGGCAGCCACCTTCACGGGGGAGCGCAGGTCGCGTGCCTCGCCGTCGGTGGGCGTGAAGCGGATCGTCAGATCGTCAGCGTTGTCAACGGTGACCGACCGTTCGGTCGAGCGGAAGTCGCCCGAGTCCATCGTGATCACCCGGGTGCGGGAGTCGGCCGACCATTCGCCCATCGAGTGGGGGTGGTTGCGGGCGAAGTTCTTCACCGCTGCGGGGGCGCGCCGGTCGCTGTTGCCCTCGCGCAGCACCGGGTTGACCGCGGAGCCCATCACCGAGGCGTAGCGGGCCAACACGTCGGCGTCCTCGCCGGCCGGGTCCCCGTCGGCGGCATCGTCGGGGTAGTCGGGCAGCCCGTAGCCGTCGGCCTGAAGCTCGGCGATCGCCGCCTTCAGCTGGGGCAGCGACGCCGAGATGTTGGGCAGCTTGATGATGTTGGCCTCGGGCCGGGTGGCCAGCTCGCCCAACTCGGCCAGATCGTCGTGGCGCTGTTGGTCGGCGGGCAGCAGGTCGCTGAACGCGGCCAGGATCCGGTTGGCCAGCGAGATGTCACGGGTCTCGACGTCCACTCCCGACGCACCGGCGAACGCGGCGATCACGGGCAGCAACGAGCGGGTGGCCAGCGCCGGGGCCTCGTCGGTGAGGGTGTAGATGATCGTCGAGGCGTCGGGCTTGGCGGAGTCGCTCATGGGCATCCTGTTCTGCGTTGGAGTAAAGGTCGGCGTGTGCTGAGGGTAGTGCCGAGCCGTCGGTGTCGAGATGCGGAGATCCGGATGGGGTGCCTTGGAGGCGGCGCAGTCATCAGCGAGTTTCATAAAGTGATTGTCCAAGACTCAGTAACGAACTAGTGTTCGATGAGTCAGAACCGTATAATTGGCACCCCAGCGGGGGCTACCTTGAAGCGTGTCAGGCCACAATGCCGGCCAAAGTTGCGACGCCGGCACGATCGACCCAGGGAGGGAACCATGGATTCGAGTGACCTCATCTCACACCCGGAGGTCATCCTTGCCTTGGCCGAGCGAGTCTGTCCATCGCTTAACGGACCTAGTTCCTTTCGACTCGCCGCCGCCCTGGAAGCTCTGGATGCGAATCTCGATCTCGACCATTTCGAAGGCCTTGCAGACGTACAAGCCGGGATTCAAGAGATCGATCGACGACGTGTCGAGCACTGGACCCGGGTACTTGCTGGGTCGGATGTGCGGCTCGTCACGGTGCTTGACGATGAGTACCCGACCAACCTGCGCATGGTCCACGACCATCCGCCGTTCCTATTCGCACGGGGTACGATCGAACGATCGGATGAGCGAGCGGTGGCTGTGGTCGGAACCCGAAAGCCATCGGAGGATGGCCTGGCTGCGGCCGATGAAATCGCCGCCAGGATGGCTCATCTGAACATCACGGTCGTCTCGGGCATGGCGACTGGGATCGACACGGCTGCGCACCGGGGCGCTCTTGCTGCTGGAGGTCGCACTATCGCTGTGCTCGGGTCAGGGCTCGACCGCGTCTATCCGGCAGCGAATCGAGGCTTGGCACGGTCCATCGAGAAGTCGGGAGCGGTCGTTTCGCAGTTCTGGCCGGATTCGGGGCCGACGCGATGGAGCTTCCCCGTGAGGAATATCGTGACCTCCGGGTTTTCGCTTGGCACAGTTGTCGTCGAGGCCGGCCCAACCTCCGGTGCCAGGCAGCAGGCTGAGCACGCGCTGCGCCACGGCAAACGTCTCTACCTGTTGCGGCGACTTGTCTCGGCCCAACCCTGGGCCCGCGAGATGGCCGATCGCCCCGGCGTCTTGGCCATTGACGATATTGATCAGATCGTGGCCGATATTGAGGCTGAGGTCACGGAGTCTGACGACGTGCTGATCTAGCGCCGACCATGGCTCCAGGGGCCATACGGACCTCCGGCTGAATCGCTTCCGCCTCACACGTGCAGTCACTGGAGAGCGGGTGCTTCTAGTCGACGACACCTTCACACGGGGAGGGTCGATGTTCAGTGCCGTCGCGGCACTGAGAGAGGGAGGCGCCACCGTCGTCGGTCCATTGGTGATGGGTCGACACGTGCGACCGAACTTTGGGCCGTCGGAGGCCATGATGTCGTGGTTGGGGCGTAGGGCCTGGGATGAGGCCCGTTGCTGTAGGTGCGACGGGGAGCAACAACACGCCGGCAGCCTCTTTTGAGGTCGGCGGAGGAGTTCGGCGATAGCCCGCCGGCCTTTGGGTAAGGTCCGAGCGGCTTTCGAACGCGCCCTCGTTGCACGACAAGCGTTTGACCCCGTCCGCAACAGATGCGTGAGGACTAGGCGGCGTGCGATGGAAACGGTGATGTTGATCGTGATGGCCACGCTGTTTGGGCTGGCCATCGGGTCGTTCAGCTGCGTGGTGATCGATCGGCTGCCCGTGCCGCTCGACGGACCCAACGAGTTTGGCGAGCGGTTCACGATGCGGCCCTGGTCCGAGGTGGCCGGGGGTCGCAGCCGGTGCTCGGCCTGCGGCACCGACGTTCCCGCCTACCTCAACGTGCCGGTGTTCGCCTGGCTGTTCCTCCGGGGCCGGTGCAAGAACTGCGACGCAACGATCGGGGCGTTCCACCCGATAGTCGAGGCGAGCGTGCCGCTGTTGTGGCTGGGGCTGGCGTGGGCGCTGGGCTGGGGTTGGACGCTCGTGCCGATGCTGTGGTTCGTGCCCGTCGCCGTCATCGTCGGGGTGATCGACCTGCGCACCCTGATGGTGCCCACCAAGTTGGTGTGGCCGGCCGCGGGCATCTCGGTCGTGCTGATCGCCGCCTCGGCGGTCGGGCTGGGCGAGACCGCCGTGGCGGTGGGAGCGCTCCTGGGCGCGGCTGTGCTCGGCGGGGCGCTGTTCGTCATCTGGTTCGCCAAGCCGGGGGGTCTCGGCTTCGGCGACGTGCGCCTGGCCGTGCTGATCGGGCTGCACATCGGTGCGCTGGTCGGCACCGGCGGCATGATCCTGGTCGTGTTCGCGGTGGTGCTCACCATGGGCGTGGCCGCCTTCATGGGGCTGTTGCTCGGCGCAGTGTTGTGGGCGCAGGGCAACCGCCGCGCTGCCCCGGTGATGGCCGGGCTTGACCAACCCGCTGCGGCCGATCTCAACGCCGAGACCGCGGCCAAGGCCACTGGGTCGACGGATGCTGCCGCCACCGTCGACGAACCCGAGGCGGCAACCGGCATCACCAGCTTGGCGGTCCCCTTCGGACCGGCGCTGCTGGCGGCTGCCCTCGTAGTTGCCGCGATGTCGCCTCAGTTGATCGAGCGCCTGGGCCTGTAGTCTCCATTTCACAGTAGTACCGGTTATACTCTGCACCATGAAGACGGCCATCTCCATCCCCGACGAGATCTTCCAGGCGGCGGAACGGCTGCGTGAATCCACCGGGGCGTCCCGCAGCGCGCTCTATGCCGAGGCGATTCGGACCTACCTCGATCAACGGCGCCGGCCGAACCGGACGCCGGGCTCGTGGGCCGGTCGCTTCGAGTTGCACGAAAGCGAGGAGGATGCCATCTCCTCCGATCCCGACATCGTCGCCGGGTTCGACGAATCGGCCGATGCCGCCGAGGTGGCGTAGGTGGCGCACCTACTGCTCGACAGTCATGTCGTCAGGTGGTGGCTGGATGACCACCCGCTGTTGGGAACCCAAACGCGCGAGCAGATCTCCGCATCGCCCGAGGTGCTCGTTTCGGTGGTCACCCCGTGGGAGCTGGGCATCGAGCGGGCGTTGGGCAAGCTGTCCTTCCCGGACGGGTTGGTCGACGAGGTGAAAGCGAACGGCTTTGAGATGCTCGGTATCTCATCGAGCCACGCCGAAGCGGCGCCCAACCTGCCGCCGCACCATCGCGACCCGTTCGACCGCATGCTCGTTGCGCAATGCCAATGCGATTCGCTGACGTTGGTCACCGCAGATCGACGACTGCACCTCTACGACGTCGACCTGGCGGACGCCCGGCTCTGACCGTCGCCCAATCGGCGCACGACCACCGAAAGCAGCAACTCGGGAGTGCACACCGCTGTCTGGCGGTCGTTTCAGCTCCCCACTTCGGCACGAGGGCCGAACCGGGGAGCGCAGGGCGCGGTTTGGAGGTCGTTTGAACTCCCGACTTCGGTCGGGGAGGGAGAACCGCTGGAGGGTAGGGGTGCCGGGTGGGACCGTCAGGCGTCGGGTGCGTCCAGTTCCTCGACGTTGATGCCCAGCGCGCCCAGCTTGCCGGGGATGTCCTCGTAGCCGCGCTTGAGGTAGCCGATATCGTGCAGCGTCGAGGTGCCGTCGGAACCGTCACCAAGTGTCGACACCAAGGGCTGACGCTGAGAAGCGCCCACTCAACCGTGTGATAACGCACATGTAGGTGGTGCGATATCTCATCAACAACCTTACAGTGGATAAACGCGTGAGATTTCGCATCGCGAATGGTCGGGTTGTGCCCTTGTCTCATGCCACGTTTGTTCTATAGTCCGGGCTGGAGAGTGGCATAGCGCCCACAAGACGGTGGTGCCCTTCCGCTCAAAGGTGGGGCTCGCCGCTCATTCATTCTGACGGCGAAACCAAGCCAAGCCGAGGGAGGTGACGTGCTTCGACGGTCACGCAATCAAGCAGACGAAAAGCCAAGTTCGGCAAGTGCCCCATCTCGGCATGACGCTCCGGCAAGCTCCCACGTCGAACTCTCCACCGACGTTAAGGCCTGGGTTGATACAGAGCGAACCTTGTTCGGCGAGATACTGCTGGAGATGGAGTTGGTCACCCCTGACCAGCTGACGGATGCGTTGGCAGCGCAACGCGACGATCCGAAGCCGTTGGGCGAGCTGTTGCGTTTGCAGGGCCACCTATCCGAGGACGACGTCGCCGATGCCTTGGCCAAGCAGTTCGGTCTTGAAGTGGCCGATCTTCGCACAAGCGAACCTGAACCGAAGGCCATTGCGATGGTCCCTGGCGATCTCGCTCGCCGCCATGGGATCGTGCCGTTCCGTTCTCACGGAGACCAGTTGGTGATCGTCACGGCTCAACCCGGCAACGGCGCTGCGATTCAGGAGCTGACCGACGCTGCCGGTGCCATTGGCCTCTTGGTTGGCGTCCCCGACGATATCGAGCGGGTGCTCACCCGCAGCTATTCCGAGCTGACTGACGCTGCTCGACATGTGCAGGCGTTTGAGCTCACCACGCAGAAGAACTCCACTGGTCTCACCAGCCTGACAGTCGACGAAAACGCACCGGTGGTTCAGCTGGTCAGCCGCGTGCTCAACGAGGCAGTGAGATCCCGGGCCTCGGACGTCCACATCGAACCGATGGGCGAGGAGATTCGCGTTCGGTTCCGTATCGATGGTGCACTCTCGGAAGCCCTCCGGGTCCCCGCATCGCTCGGTTCGCCCATGACCAGCCGCATCAAAGTGCTGGCGCAGCTCAACATCGTGGAGCGGCGCCGCCCTCAGGACGGGCAGTTCTCGATCGAGGTCGACGGCCGCCCCATCGATATCCGTACGTCGGTTGTAGCCACCCTGCATGGCGAGAAAGTCGTGATGCGACTTCTCGACAAGACCCGCTCGCTCATCGGATTGACCGACCTTGGCTTCTCCGAAGCGGTTGAGAAGCCCTACCTCGAGATCGTGAGAGCTCCGCTGGGGATGATGTTGTGCACTGGACCAACTGGTTCGGGTAAGACGACCACCCTCTACGCCACCCTCACCGAGATCAACGACGACCGCCGCAATGTCGTCACGCTGGAAGATCCCGTCGAGTACGAGTTCCCGGGTGTCAACCAGATGCAGATCTCCGAGTCGGCTGGCATCACGTTCGCCGGTGGTCTGCGCGGCATCCTCCGTCAGGACCCGGACGTCATCCTCGTTGGCGAGATCCGTGACGTGGAAACCGCCCGGCTGGCTACTCAGGCAGCGCTCACCGGCCACTTCGTGCTCTCGTCGTTGCACGCAGTCGACGCCGCATCAGCGCTGCATCGGTTCACCGACATGGGCATCGAGCCTTTCCTGGTGGCTTCAGCCATCAACGGCATCGTGGGGCAGCGACTGCTTCGACGCACGTGCGACAACTGTCGAGAGACGATGACACCGACCGCAAGCGAGATCGCACTGGTGGAGCGCGAGGGCATTGAGCCACCCACCGAATGGTCCAAGGGTGCCGGCTGCAACCTGTGCAATCACACCGGCTACCAGGGCCGGATCGGCGTCTACGAACTGCTGGTGGTTTCCGACGCCATCCGGGCCCTCGTCGTTGAAAAGGCCACTCACAGCCAGATCCGCCGTCAGGCGGTAGCCGAGGGCATGTCCACCATGCAGCGCGAAGCGCTTGGCCTCGTGGCTGAAGGGATCACCACAGTGGAAGAGGTGCTGCGTTCGGTGCACGCACCAACCGCCGCAGCGGACAATGAGGAGTCTGAAACTTCATTGAACGATGCCGACGCCAACGGCACCGGTTCCGCGCAAAATCTGATGGAGTTGTCGCTGTGACGGCCACCGTTTCCAAATTCCGCTACGAGGCCGAAACGCTGGACGGCGAGTCCGTCAAGGGCGAGGTCGAGGCCTCGTCCGTTTCGGCAGCACGCAACCAGCTCGCCGTCGATGGCATGCGCGTTCGCAAGATCAAGGAACGCAAGAGCTTCTCCGAGATCGAGATCACCAAGAGCCGCGTGCCGCTCACCGAGGTGATGAACTTCTCCCGCCAGATGGCCACCTTTACCCGGGCCGGTGTGCCGGTGCTGGAAGCGTTGGCGACTTTGCGCGAGGACTGCTCCAACAAGCGTTTCGCTGGCATCCTTCAGGACGCCGAGGAACGCGTTCAGGGTGGTGCGCAGCTGTCCCAGGCTCTAGGTGGCTGGTGTCTTTCGCGTCGGGGTTGAGGCTCGCGATTTAGGTTCG
>NZ_DAOLGP010000005.1:115548-166484 GCF_035329545.1 Candidatus Neomicrothrix sp. | reverse complement strand
ACGAGCGACCACTCGGTACCCGGCGAAGTCGGTCGCCGCCGGTCAATCTCGCAGCGCCTCGTAATCGCTCACTGGCCGGAATCCGGCCGTCTCAAATACGACCGTTTGTGAACACCAGCGCTGGTGACTGTCGAAACGGACAGGACGGCGCCGGGTGGTGTCTCAGAACTCGTGTTCGGAATCAGCGTCTCAGCCGACCGGTCAAGCACCGTTATTGAGACGGTCGCTCGATGGGCGGTCACCTTCTCGATATGCGCAGGTCTCGATGGCCGATCGAGATGCTTCCCTGCAGCTCGATGCGCTGACCGCTACCGGCTGCGCCGTCGTGACGGATAATGCCTACCGAAAGATCCGCTCCATGAGGCCATGCCCGGGCACACGGGCCTGATACCTATGAGCACCACCGCGCCAAGAGCACCCAGGCCGACCCCCGAAGCTCCGCTGTTCCCCCAACGAAACGATGCTGGCCGACACCAACGGGTACCTCTACGACACCGACGGCACAGCAGTCACCATCAAAGGCCGCCACGTCACCGCCGCCGAACTCGACGCAGCAGCCGACGACTGCAAAACGGGACTCTGAGCCAAACCGCCATGGCGGACCATCGACGTGGTGCCCCACGGCGAGAACCCTTGAGGCCGATACCGTTCCACTTTGCGCTGCAGCCTTCGGGAGCCCTGTGCGGGCGGATCGGTAGGATGGGTCGTGTGAGCGACCCCTCCCCCCAGGCAGCCGACCTCGACGCCGAGAGCGGTAGCCCCGAGCCGCCGCTCCATCAGGCGCTCGGGCTCACCGACGACGAGTTCGCCCAGATCGGCGAACTGCTCGGCCGGCAACCCAACCACCTCGAGCTGGCGATGTACTCGGTGATGTGGTCCGAGCACTGCTCCTACAAGAGTTCCCGGGTGCACCTGGGCCGGTTCCCGACCGAGGCCCCGTGGGTGCTGGTCGGCCCGGGCGAGAACGCCGGCGTCGTCGACGTGGGCGACGGCATCGCCGTGGCGCTGCGCATCGAGAGCCACAACCACCCGTCCGCCATCGAGCCCTACCAGGGCGCTGCCACCGGCATCGGCGGCATCGTGCGCGACATCTTCACCATGGGCGCTCGCCCGATTGCGCTAATGGACCCGCTGCGCTTCGGCCCGCTCGACGACGCCCGCAGCCGCTGGATCGCCGAGGGCGTGGTGTCGGGCGTGTCCGGCTACGGCAACTCGGTCGGCATCCCCACCGTGGGCGGCGAGGTGGTGTTCGACGAGACCTACACCGAGAACCCGCTGGTCAACGTGTTCTGCCTGGGCATCCTGCCCACCGAGCGCCTCGTGCTGGCCAAGGCCTCCGGCGAGGGCAACCTGGCGGTGCTGCTGGGCAACTCCACCGGCCGCGATGGCATCGGCGGCGTGAGCGTGCTCGCCTCGGCCGAGTTTGCCGAGGGCGACGAGGCCAAGCGCCCCAGCGTGCAGGTGGGCGACCCTTTCGAGGAGAAGCGCCTGATCGAGGCGACGCTGGCCCTGCTCGACGCCGGCCTGGTCGTCGGCATCCAGGACCTGGGCGGCGCGGGCCTGACCTGCGCCACCTCCGAGACGGCGGCCAACGCCAACATGGGCATGGACGTCGACGTATCGGCCGTGCACCAGCGGGAGCTGCACATGAGCGCGGTCGAGGTGCTCACCTCCGAAAGCCAGGAGCGCATGCTGGCGATCGTCGAGCCGGAAAACCTCGATGCGGTGTTGGCGATCACCGACGCCTGGGAGGTGCGGGCATCGGCGATCGGCACCGTGACCGACACTGGCCTGTTGCGGGTGTTCGATGAGGAGGGCGGCGAGGTGTTGGCCGAGGTGCCGGCGACCACGCTGCACGAGGACGCGCCGCTGTTGCGGCGGCCGTTGGCGCCGCCGGAGGACCTGGACGAGCGCTGGGCCGACGAGCCCGATGTTGCTGCGACCGGCGACCAGACCGACGTGTTGCTCGGCATGGTGATGGACACTTCGTGGGTGTCGAGCCAGTACGACCACCAGCTGTTTCTCAACACGGTGGTCGGCCCCGGGGGCGACGCCACCGTGCTACGCCTGCGCGATCCGCGCACCGGCGCCGACACCGGCCGTGGCCTCGGCCTGAGCGCCGACGGCAACCACCGCTGGACCGCCAGCGACCCCGAGCGGGGCGCCGCCATGGTGGTCGCCGAGTCGGTGATGAACCTGGCTGCGGTCGGCGCCCGACCGCTGGCGCTGGTGAACTGCCTCAACTTCGGCAACCCGGAACATTTCGAGGTGATGTGGCAGCTGAGCAGCACCGTCGACGGCATGGCCGGGGCCTGCACGGCGATGGACCTGCCCGTGGTGGGCGGCAACGTCAGCCTCTACAACACCTCCGGCGGACGGAACATCGACCCGACCCCTGTGGTGACCACGCTGGGCCTGATCGACGACCTCAGCGCCGTGCCGCCGGGCCTGACGCTGGCCGAGGGAACGACGGTGATGGTGCTCGGTACGCCCACCGAGGGCCTGGCCGGCTCGCGCTGGGCCTGGGATCAGGGGCTTCGGGGCGGTCGCGTGCCCGAGCCCGACCTGGCGGCGGTGAAGACGGTGGCCGAGCTGACCCGCTCGTTGGTGGCCGATGGCACCGCGCTGGCCGTCCACGACGTCTCCGAGGGTGGCCTGGCCCTGGCGCTGGCCGAGATGGCGGTGGCCGGCGACGTCGGCCTCGAGACCGACGGCCACGATGGCGGAGACCGGACCGGTTCGACAATCCCCGACACGACGGGTGGATGGTTTGGCGAGTCGGCCGGCCGCATGGTCGTCGCTGTGTCCGAGGACGAGCTGGATGGGGTGTTGGACCGTGCGCACGCCGTCGGCGTTGATGCGGTAACCCTTGGCCATGCCGGGGGGTCCGTCCTTCGGTTGGGACAGGTGGTTACCGTGGATTTGCAGACACTTCGTGACGAGTGGCGCAGCCGATTGCCAGCGGCACTCGGCTCCGGCAATCTGTCGGAGTGAACCGCCCGTCGAGCTCCGTCCCCAGCACGTCAAAGGACCGCCCATGACCGTGCCCAACGTCACCGCACCGCTTCCGATCGGCGCAGCGGGTCGTTCCCTGTCGGGCGGGGTCGGCGACCATCTCGCGGACCGGCCGCCGGTCTCGAAGCGGAAGCGCTCGGTTCGCGACCTCACACCTTTTGTCTTCCTTGCGATGATCCTGATCCCGTCGCTGATCGTGCTGTGTCTGGCCATCGCTGACCCGGGTGCCAAGTCGCCAGGATCGGGCGCCGGCCCGGCTGTCGCCGTCGCCCCCGGCCCCTGAACCACCGCGCCGGCCAGACGACCGTCGACCTGGTGCTCCACATGGTGTCGACCGCGTTCCCGTGACACACTGAGCGCGGTGTTTCCTCCGGATGATCTGGCCCTCATCGACGGACCCGAATCGTGGGACGCCAGCGCGTCCGACGCCAACGGGGCCGACCTCGACGACGATCGGCCCAAGGAGGCCTGCGGGGTCTTCGCCATTCGTGGTCCCGGGCGCGACGTTTCGCATCTCACCTACCTGGGGCTCTACGCGCTGCAACACCGCGGCCAGGAATCGGCCGGCATGGCGGTCAGCGATCGCGAGCACATCACCGTGGTCAAGGACATGGGTCTGGTGTCCCACGTATTCGACGATCGCACGCTGGCGGCGCTTGACGGGGATCTGGCGATCGGCCACACCCGTTACTCGACCACCGGGTCCAGCGAGTGGCACAACGCCCAGCCGGTGTACCGGTCCACCGGTTTGGTCCACTTTGCGCTTGGCCACAACGGCAACCTGACCAACTCGGGCGCTCTCGCCGCCGAGACGGCGGTGCTGCCGGGCACGATCACCTCCGACACCGACCTGATGGCCGAACTGCTCGCCGATGAACTCGGGGTGGGCTGGGAGCGCGGGGTGGCCGAGGACGAACTGCTGATCGAGGCCGTGGCCCATGTGGTGCCCCGCCTCGAGGGAGCGTTCTCGCTGGTGTTGTGCGACACCGACCGGGTGATCGGCGTGCGCGATCCCAACGGGTTCCGCCCGCTGGTGCTCGGCGCGTTGGACGATGACTGGGTGTTGGCATCGGAGACGGCTGCGCTCGACGTCGTCGGCGCCAAGTTCGTTCGGGAGATCGAGCCCGGCGAGGTGATCGTCATCGACGACGCCGGGCCGCGCAGCCGCTTCCCCTTCGACGACGATCGCATCAACCCGACGCTGTGCCTGTTTGAGTTCGTGTACTTCGCCCGGCCCGACACCTTCTTGGGTGGACGGGGCGTTCACCGGGCCCGCGTGCGCATGGGCGAGGTGCTGTCCACTCAGCAGCCGGTGGAGGCCGACATGGTGATGGGCGTGCCCGAGTCGGGCATGCCGGCGGCGGAGGGATATGCCCGGGCGAGCGGCATTCCCTATGGGCAGGGCCTGGTGAAGAACCGCTATATCGGTCGAACGTTCATAGCGCCGTCCCAAGAGGTGCGATCGCTCGGGGTGCGCATGAAGCTCAACCCGCTGCGGGAAAATATCAAGGGCCAGCGCCTGATCGTCGTCGATGACTCGATCGTCCGGGGCACGACCACCAAGGCGATGGTGGCCATGCTCTACGCCGCCGGCGCCGCCGAGGTACACCTGCGGGTGTCGTCGCCGCCCTATCGCTGGCCGTGCTTCTACGGCATGGACACCGGCGCTCGCGACACCCTGCTCGCCGCCAAGATGACCGTGCCGGAGATCGAGGAGTATCTCGGGGTCGACAGCCTGGTGTACCTCGAGCTCGACAAGTTGCTGGCGGCGGTCGGGCCGTCCGCGGGCAGCGACGGAGACCCGGCCGACGAGTTCTGTGCCGCATGTCTGACCGGGGAGTATCCGGTGGAGATCCCGGTCAACCTGGGCAAGGACGTGCTGGAGGCCCCAAAGGCCCCGCAGCCGTCGCAGGCCTCTCTGCTCGGGACTGATGGAGACGCCGCAACCCCCGGCCGTCAAGAAGCAGGAGACCGCACCCCGGCATCGATTGGTGCCGGTCGGTGAGCGCTTCGAACGATCACCCGACAGCGAATCCTTCCGGCGGCGCCACCTACGCGGCGGCGGGCGTCTCCCTCGACGCTGGGGAGGAGGCGGTGCGTCGCATCCTGCCCATGTTGCGCCGGACGCACACCCCCGGGGTGATCGCCGACATCGGCGGCTTCGGTGGCCTTTTCGAAATGCCCGCCGGCTATCGACGGCCCGTGCTCGTCTCATCGACCGACGGGGTGGGCACCAAGCTCGAGGTGGCGCGTCTGGCCGACCGCTGGGACACCGTGGGCCTCGACCTTGTGGCGATGGTGGTCGACGACCTGGTGTGCTCGGGCGCCAAGCCGCTGTTCTTCCTCGACTATTTGGCGGTCGGTCGTCTCGACCCCGACCGGGTTGAGCTGTTGATGTCCGGCCTGGTGAAGGGCTGCGAGATCGCCGGTTGTGCGCTCATCGGTGGCGAGATGGCCGAACACCCCGGAACGATGGACCCCGATGCGCTCGACGTCGCCGGTTTTGCCGTCGGCGTCGTCGAACGTGACGAGATGATCACCGGCGATGCCGTCGTCCCCGGCGACTCGCTGGTCGGCCTGCGGTCGCCCGGCCTGCGCAGCAACGGATTCTCCTTGGCCCGGTCGGTGCTGATCGATGCCGACGACCCGCGGGCCTCGCTGGCCGCTCCGGCCTACCCCGGCGCACCCGAAGGGCCCTCCGTCGCAGACGAGCTGCTGTGCCCCTCGGTGATCTACTCGCCGGCGGTGCAAGCGATGCTGGCTGAGGCCCCGGTGCATGCGGTGGCCCACATCACCGGCGGTGGGCTGGTGGGCAACCTGCCGCGGGCGTTGCCCGAGCACCTCGCAGCCCACCTGGACGACACCGCCTGGGAGCGCCCCCCGATCGTCGCCGAGATCGCCCGACGCGGCGCCGTGTCCGAGGACGAACTGCGGCGGGGGAATCGGCATGGTGATCGCCACGCCCAAGCCCGATGAGGTGATCGCCGCCGCCCGCAGCGTTGGGGTGGAAGCCAGCGTCATCGGCGAGGTCGCGCCCGCCGAAGGTGACGTCCGCGTGCGCTTCGACTCCGACCGCTGAGCGAACCGATCGCACCCGGTCCCCGGGCGATCTCCGCCGATCATTGGTGAATCGCGCCGATCTGGGTCTACCATGGCGAGTCGCCCACGTGGCCTCCTGGCGCTCCTCCTGCGCCGACCCGTTTTCTCTCCCCACCGTTCCCCATCCGCAAAGGAACCTCCGGTGCGCACCTACGCCCCCAACGAAGCCGACATCGAGCGAGCCTGGCATGTCGTCGATGCCGACGGCCTGGTCCTCGGCCGCATGGCCACCGAGGTCGCCACCATCTTGCGCGGCAAGCACAAGCCGACCTTCGCCCCCAACGCCGATGTCGGTGATCACGTGATCATCATCAATGCCGACAAGGTGGTGCTCACCTCCAACAAGGCCGAGCGCAAGCCGATGTACAGCCACTCCGGCTACCCCGGCGGCCTCAAGGAGACCACCTACGCCGCGATGATGGACAAGGATCCGGCCGACGCAGTGCGGGGCAGCGTTCGAGGGATGATCCCCAAGAACAGCCTGGGCCGACGCATGCTGAGCAAGCTGCAGGTCTACACATCCACCGAATTTCAGGATCAGGGTGGGCATCCCCACGCCGCCCAGAAGCCTCAACCGTTGGCCATCGAACACGCCCGGGCGCGCTGAGCACCCTCCACAGGAGCACCATCATGGGACACCCCCTCGTTCAAGCAACCGGCCGACGCAAGCGCGCCGTCGCCCGCGTCCGGGTCCGTCATGGATCCGGCCAGATCACGGTGAACAATCGTCCGGTTGAGGCGTACTTTCCCAACGAAACCCACCGCATGGTGCTGGCCGAGCCGCTGGTTCTCACCGAGATGGGTGAGAACTACGACATCGACGCCACCATCCACGGTGGCGGCCCGACCGGTCAGGCCGGCGCGATGCGCCTCGGCATCGCCCGGGGCCTGGTGGCGCTCGACGCCGACCTGCGCGAGTCGCTCAAGCGTGCCGGCTTCCTCACCCGCGACGATCGCGAGAAGGAATCCAAGAAGTACGGCCTCAAGAAGGCTCGCAAGGCGCCGCAGTACTCCAAGCGCTGATGGACGTGGGCGCCCCCGAACGCGGTGGGGCACTTCGGTCATGAGCCTGCGCTTTGGAACCGACGGCGTAAGGGGCGTGGCCAACACCGAGTTGACCCCCACCTTTGCGCTGGCACTGGGCGCAGCCGTCGTCGACGCGTTTGACACCACTCAGGTGGTGATCGGCGTCGACACCCGGCGGTCGGGTTCCATGCTGGCCGCGGCGGTCTCCGCCGGGGTCGCCTCCGCCGGGGCGGACGCCATCGAGCTTGAGGTGATCCCGACGCCGGCCGTCGCCCGTGAGGCTCGAGTGCGCAACTGCCCCGGCGTGATGGTGTCGGCGTCGCACAATGCGTTCCAGGACAATGGCCTGAAGGTGTTTGGTCCCGGCGGGCAGAAGCTGTCCGATGCCGAGCAGAGCCGGATCGAGTCGACGATCATGGCCATCCTCACCACCGGCCGCGGCGTTCGCGTGGTCGGCCCCAACGAGATGGCGCAGGAGATCCCGCCGCCGACCGGCGCCGAGGTGGGCCGCATCGAGTGGGAACCTCAGGTGGCCGAGGACTACGTGGCCGAGCTGGTGCAAGCCGGTGGCGGCGACGGGGCACTTGACGGCATGGTGGCGGTGCTCGACGCCGCCCACGGCGCCGGATCGGCCATCGGGCCCCGGGCCCTGCGGCGCCTGGGTGTCGAGCTGAGGGTGATCGGCGACCTGCCCAACGGCACCAACATCAACGACGGCGTCGGATCCACCGCATTGGGCCCGCTGCGCGAGGCGGTGATGAACCTCGACGGTGCGGTCGGGTTCGCCCTCGACGGCGACGCCGACCGCTGCCTGGCCGTCGACGAGCACGGCAACGAGATCGACGGCGACCAAATCATCGCCGTCTGCGCGCTTGAGATGGCTCGGGCCGGCAAGTTGGACAATTCGGCGGTTGCGGTCACCGTCATGTCCAACCTGGGCTTCCGCAAGGCGATGGAGGCGGCCGGCATCGGCGTGGTGGTCACGCCGGTTGGTGACCGCTACGTGGTCGATGCCATGGCACGCGAGGGTCTGGTGCTTGGCGGCGAACAGTCCGGGCACGTGATCTTTGCCGACGTCGCCACCACCGGCGATGGCCTGCTCACCGCCATCCGCCTGCTGCGGGTGATGGCCGACCGGCGCAAGCCGCTGGGCGAGCTGACCGCCGAAGCGATGGTGCGTTTGCCCCAGAAGCTGCGCAACGTCTCGCTCGACGTTCGGCCTCCGGACCTGCTGGAGCGCATCGGCGATGCGGTCGACCGCGCCGAGGCCCGTCTGGGCGACGACGGTCGGGTGTTGATCCGTCCCTCGGGCACCGAGCCGGTCGTTCGGGTGATGGTCGAAGCACCGACCGCCGAGCTTGCCGCCGAGGTGGCCGACGAGCTGGCCACCGAGGTCGCACGCGCCGCGTTGGCGTAGGACTCAGGCCGGGGCGGCTCCCCAGAGCCGCAACCTTCTACACTGTCAGGGCACTGCCACCGATCGCCATGATGGTTCCGCCAGTCCCTGCGGACGCCAACACCATCATGATCACCCCACTCGCCGAACCTATCTCGGCTCAAGGAGTTGCCCTCGATGTGTGGAATCATCGCCCTGTTGCGTCGACCGGCTGCGGTGCAGCCCATCGACCTCACCCCGCTGGTCGGCCAGCTGACCAACGCCGCCGACCGTCTCGCCGGTGACGGCGAGACCCCAAATTGGAAAATGCTGGGCGAGGCCATCGAAGCCGCCGGCTTCGTCGACGAATCGCTGCGCGGGCTCAACGGCGCCGCAGCGCTGCTCGCCGAGCCACAACAGTCGGCCGAGCTGAAGCTGGCGTGCGAGCGGCTCGACGCGCTGGCCGACCGGATCGAGGCGGCCGAGGCAGAGGGGCTCGTGCCCGCCGACCGGGTCGAGGCGATCAACGCCCAGCTGATCGCGTTGCGCGATCCGTCCTGGGCGATCGCCCACGACCGTTTGCGCGCCGCCGAAGGCATCGTCGAGCTGATGGGCCTGGACCCGACAGATGGGGCGCTCGCCGCCGGGCTATCGGTGCATCAGGCGTTGTCGGCGCTCGACCGCCTCGAGGTGCGCGGCCGCGACTCGGCCGGTATCCAGCTGCTCGTCACCGGCCACGGCCTCGATCTCGAGTCACCCCAGGTGCAGGCGCTGCTCGACGAGCGTCGCTACCCGTTCTTTGGCTCCGGTGCCGTCCGCACGCCGGAAGGGGCCCTGTCGTTCGTCTACAAGGCGGCCGCCGAGATCGGCGAGCTGGGCGACAACACCGCCGCGATCCGCTCGGCGGTGCTGGGCGACGAACTGTTGCACCTGGCGCTGGAATCGCCCCACGCCTGGACGATGGTGCTCGGCCACACCCGTTGGGCGTCGGTCGGCATCATCTCCGAGGCCAACGCCCACCCCCAGTCGAGTGAGGAACTCGCAGCGGTCAGCGCGCTGCAGCGGGGCTCGACCGGCGGGGACACCCGGCCCTTCACCACGGCGGTGCTCAACGGCGACGTCGATAACCACGCCGACCTGGCGGCGGCTGAGACGCTGCAGCTGCCGGCCGAGGTAACGACCGATGCCAAGGTCATCCCGGTGCTGTGGAGCCGCCGTCTGGCCGAAGGCCAGGACAGCGAGGTGGCGTTCCGCAATGCGGTGGCGCCGATGGAGGGATCGGTGGCGATCGCCGCCAACAGCGCCGCTCGTCCAGGCGAGCTGATGCTCGCCCTTCGGGGCTCGGGCCAGGCCTTGTACGTCGGCCTGGCCGACGATGCCTTCGTCATCGCCTCGGAGCCCTACGGGGTGATCGAGGAGACCGCCAGCTACGTGCGCATGGACGGCGAGACCCCGAGCGACCCGGCCAACGCCAACGCCACCCGCGGACAGATCGTGCGCCTGGATGCGTCCGCCGCCGGCAGCCTGGCTGGCATCACCCGCTGGGGTTACGACGGCACCGAGCTGCCGGTGGCTGAGGGTGACGTTGTCTCCGGCGAGGTCACCACGCGCGACATCGACCGTGGCGACTTCCCCCACTTCCTGCTCAAGGAGCTGGGGGATGCCCCATCGTCCTTCGCCAAGACCCTTCGGGGCAAGCTGCTCGAACGTCCCGATGGTGGCTACGACGTGCGCCTCCCCGACGCCACATTGCCCGAGGGTGTGCGTGCAGCGCTGACCGACGGCACGATCGACCGGGTCTTGGTCATCGGGCAGGGCACCGCCGCCGTGGCCGGCCAGAGCCTGGCGTTTCAGCTGTCCAACCTGCTCGCAGACAACGACATCGACGTCGATGCCCTGCCCGCCACCGAGCTGTCGGGCTTCCAGTTGCGCTCGGACATGTCGACCACCCTGATCGTGGCGATCAGCCAGTCGGGGACGACCACCGACACCAACCGCACCGTCGACCTCGCTCGGGGCCGGGGGGCCAAGGTGGTGGCGATCGTCAACCGGCGAAACAGCGACCTGACCGACAAGGCCGACGGCGTGCTCTATACCGCCGATGGTCGCGACGTCGAAATGTCGGTCGCCTCGACGAAGGCGTTCTATTCACAGATCGCCGCCGGCATGTTGTTGGCCTACGGCATCGCCGCCGAGATCCCGGGAGCCCGCACCGCCGACGATCCCGAGGAGCAGGAGGTGCTGGCCGCGCTGGCCGTGCTGCCCGCCGTGTTGAAGGCCACCCTCGAGGTGCGGCCCCAGGCCGCCGAGGCCGCCCAGCGGTATGCGGTGTCGCGGCGCTACTGGGCACTGGTCGGCAACGGGCCCAACATCATCTCGGCTCGCGAGGTGCGGATCAAGCTCTCCGAGCTGTGTTACAAGTCGATCGCGTGTGACGCCACCGAGGACAAGAAGCACATCGACCTGTCGTCCGAGCCGTTGATCCTCGTCTGCGCCGCCGGGCTGGTCGGCTCCACCGCCGACGATGTCGGCAAGGAAATCGCCATCTTCCGGGCTCATAAGGCCGCCCCGATCGTGATCGCCACCGAAGGGGCCAGCGAGTTCACGGCTGCGGCCCACGTGATCTCCGTTCCCGAGACGCATCCACGCCTGGCGTTCATCCTCTCCGCCATGGCCGGGCACTTGTTTGGCTACGAAGCGGCCCTGGCGATCGACGCCCAGGCCCGAATCCTGCGTGAGGCCCGGGTGGTCGTCGAGGGGGCCCTGGCCGCTGGCGAGGATGCTGGCCAGCTCCTCGCAGGCCTGCGCGACGAGCTGGCGGCGCCGGCGAACAGCTGGTTTGCGGCGCTTCGGGCCGGCGAGCTGAACGGCCACATGGAGGCGTCGACCGCCCATCGGGTGGCCACCGCATTCCGCTTCACATTGGGTATTGCGCCCCTCGACGCCTACCAGGTGGAGCTGGGCAAGATCGGCACCCCGGGAGTGCTGATCGACGACCTGACGTCTGCGCTCAACGATGCGATCGACGAGCTGACCCGTCCGATCGATGCGATCAAGCACCAGGCCAAGACGGTCACCGTGGGCATCAGCCGCAGCGACGAGTCGGTGCTCGAGATCCCCTTGGTCAAGGAGCTGTTCGCCGCCGGTGCCAACCGGGACCGTATCAGCTACCGGACGCTGCGTACGCTGGCCGATCTGTCGCCGGCGGTCGCCGAGGTGCGCGGCTTCGTGCGCTACGACGTTACCGACGCCGACAGTGACACGCCGACAGCCACCGTGCTCGACAAGGGCGGGGTGGCCGCAGCGCTGACCTCCCGACTCGAGCGTGACCCCCGCCTTCGGGGAACCAAGCACCTGGTGGTCCGCGAGCAGGAGCTGCTGGTCACCCGAGGTCGCAAAGACGGCCGTTCGGTGTTGATCGCCCCCCAGGTGAAGAATGGGGTGACCACCGGCCTCGTGTTGTTGCACGTCGAGCTGGCCGGCCACCTGGACGCGAAGACAGCCCGCAACGTGCTCCAGGGCTATCGCAGGCGGTATCAGGGGTTGAGCGACGCGGTCACCGAGACCGAGGAGCACTTCCGCGACGACCTGCTGGCCGAACAGCCCGTCATCGACTTGTTGGCACTGCCGGTCTTGGAGCTGGCTGAGCGCTGGCGCAGTGCACCGGCGGGCGGCTAGCGCAGGCCGTGCCGCAGCGATGAGCCCGATCCACTGGGTGGCGTCCAACGGCCCGATGCCCGAGCGCATTCCGGCCGTTGACGCCGACCCCGGCGGGGATGGCCATGACAACGCCGATGAGGGCGCTGCGTCGTCGCAGCCCCGGCTCGACGGTGTCCATGGCGCGGTCTCGGTGCACTTCGGCGGGGGTGTCCCCGCCAATGCGGTGGCGGTCGGCATCGACGCTGTCGACGTGCAACGGTTGGCTGTGGTGCTCGAACGCACCCCGGCCATGCGGGAGCGCTGTTTCACCACCACCGAGTTGGTCGACGCCGCCACAGGCGGCGACGAAATCGGCCACCTGGGCATCTGTTTCGCCGCCAAGGAGGCGGTGGCCAAGGCGTTGGGGTGTGGGCTGGGTCCGGTGGGGTTTCACGACATCGAGCTCCACCGCAGCGAGTCGGGTGCCCCGGCGCTGAGCCTCAACGGTGCGGCCGTGCCGCTGGCCGAGGCCGCCGGCATCGCCTCGTGGTTGGTCTCGGCCACCCACACCGACACGGTGGCCCAGACCGTCGTCATCGCGCTCGATGCAACGAGCGGGGCGAGGCCGGCCGCCCGATAGCGCGACTCCCCACAAGGCCCCAACGGCCTCGGTCGCAGGCGAACTGGGGAGTGCAGGGCGCGGTCTGGCGGTTGTCTGGGCTCCCGGGTTCGGGGCCGGGACTTGGCGTGGGGCGAACTGGGGAGTGCAGGGCGCGGTCTGGTGGTTGTCTGGGCTCCCGAGTTGGTCGAGGTGGCAAGCTCTGGAGATGGAACCGGTGCTCACGCCCGAGGAGATGACGGCGGTCGACGCCGCCGCTGCCGATCGAATGGACGAGCTGGTGCAACGTGCCGGCGCCGCCGTGGCGCGTCAGGCGTTGCGAATGCTCGGCGGCGCCTACGGGCGTCGTGTCCATGTCATGGCCGGGCCCGGCAATAACGGTGCGGACGGTCGGGTGGCTGCCGAGTTGCTGCGCCGCCGAGGTGTCCGTGTCAGCGTGGGCACACACGATCAGCCCGTGCCGACGGCGGTCGCCCACGACCTACTGATCGACGCCGCGTTCGGCACCGGCTTGAGCCGCCCCTACGAACCTCCGCCGGCGCCCGGGGGTGTCCCCGTGCTGGCGGTCGACATCCCCTCTGGCCTCGATGGTTTGACCGGGGAGCTGCGGGGTCGACCTTGGCGGGCTGACGCCACGATCACCTTTGCTGCGCTGAAAAGCGGGCTGATCCTCGGCGAAGGACCTGAGTACTGCGGCGCGGTCGAGGTGGCCGGCATCGGGTTGAGCGTCGACGCCGAGGTGGGCTCGGGCTCACGGCTGACCAGGGGACTGGTCACCGACGACGACGTGGCATGTCACTGGCCTGGTCGATCGACCAGTGCGCACAAGTGGCAGAGCGCGGTTTGGGTGATCGGTGGTTCACCGGGCATGACCGGCGCCGCTGCCCTCGTCGCCCAGGCAGCCAGCCGCGCCGGCGCCGGATATGTGCTGGTCAGCGCACCGCCGGCGCCGTCGTCGCAGCGTTCCGTTGGCGAGGACTCTCGCATCCGGACCGACGGGACCGGTGTCCCCGGCCCACACGGCCACCTGCCCGCAGCTCCGCTACCGGTGGAGGCGGTTACCCGACAACTGAACGGGGACGGCGGCGTCGGATCGAGTTGGGCCGAGACGGTGGCCGCAGAACAGCGGGTTGGGGCGCTGGTCATCGGCAACGGGCTGGGGCGCGATGAGGGCGTGCTTGACGGGGTGATCGAGTTGCTGGCGCTCAGCGACGCACCAGCTGTGCTGGACGCCGATGCGCTCGGCGGCGGCGGGGAACGGCTGCTGGACGCTTGCGCCAGGCGCCAGGCCACGACCGTGCTCACCCCGCACGATGGCGAATACGCCGCGCTGATGGGGGACCCGCCAGGAAGCGACCGTCTGGAGGCGGCACTTCGGCTGGCCCGACGGGGCAACTGCATCGCGCTGTTGAAGGGTCCGACCACCGTCGTCGCCGGGCCTGACGGGCGGGTGGCGATCAGCACCAGCGGGGACCAGCGCCTGGCCACCGCCGGCACCGGCGACGTGTTGGCCGGCATCGTGGGGGCCGCCCTGGCCCGTGACGGTGCCGATCCGCTGATGAGCGTTGCGTTGGCGGCCCACGTTCACGGCCGGGCAGCCATGCGGGGCCCGGAGCTCGGGTTTCGGGCCAGCGACCTGCCCGACCTGGTCGCCGCCACGCTGGACGAGCTCGTCACCGACGGGTACCACCCGTGAGGGGCTCCTCAACCCGCGAGGAGCGCAGGAACTCGGGAGCCCGGAGTGCCGTCTGGTGGGCGTTTCCGCTCCCGACTTGGAGTGTGGCCTGGAACTCGGGAGCCCAGCGTGCCGTCTGGTGGGCGTTTCCACTCCCGACTTGGGGTGTGGCCTGGAACTCGGGAGCCCAGCGTGCCGTCTGGTGGGCGTTCCCCCTCCCGACTTGGGGTAGGGGGCCCTGACGTGACGCGTCCGAGCTTCGTCGAGGTTGACCTCGATGCCATCGCCTACAACGCCGCCGTGCTTGCGGAGGTGGCCAGGCCCGCCCGGTTGTGCGCGGTCGTCAAGGCCGACGGCTACGGGCACGGCGCAGTTCCGGCGGCTCGGGCGGCGCTGGCCGGAGGGGCCGACATGCTGGGCGTGGCGATGGTGGAGGAGGGGGCCGAGCTGCGTTCTGCAGGGCTGGATGCGCCGATCCTGGTGCTCGGCCCGCAGGCGGACGACTCGATGAGCGATGCGGTGACCCACCGGCTGGAGCTGATGGTGTCCTCGGTCGCCGAGCTCCGTGCGATCTCCGCCGCCCATCGCCAGCTCGGGGGTGGCAACCCGTCGACCAGGGTTCACCTGCTGGTCGACTCGGGCATGCGACGCGCCGGCGTCGAACCTCGTCAGCTGGCCTCGTTGCGCGCCGAGGCGGCCCGACTCCCAGGGATCGAACCGGTGGCGGTGGCCACCCACTTCGCTCGGGCGGACGAGCCGACCGAGCCCACCACCGACCTTCAGCTCGCCCGATTCGAGGAGGCGCTAACCAGCCTGGACCTCACCGGCAACGAGATCCCGATGATCCACGCCGCCAACTCGGCGGCGACGATCACCAGGCCCGACGCCCGCTTCGACCTGGTGCGTTGTGGCATCTCGCTGTACGGGCTGGCGCCGTCGCCTCAGCTGGAGAGCAACGAGGTGGTGCGACGGTTGCGGCCGGCGCTGCGGGTACTCAGCGCGGTGAGCCTGGTGAAAGCGGTGCCGGCGGGGGAGGGCGTCAGCTACGGCCACCACCGGGTGACCGATCGGCCCACGATGCTCGGGGTTGTACCCATTGGTTATGGCGACGGCGTCCCCCGTGGGATCGGCCTGGACCCACGGGCGGGACGCGCCGCGACGAGCGGGCAGCCGGGAGTCAGCGCACTGGTCGGGGGCGTTCGGCGGCCCATCCTCGGTGCGGTCACGATGGACCAACTCGTGCTCGACTGCACCGACGGACCATCGGTCGGGGTGGGCGACGAGGTGGTGTTGCTCGGCGCTCAGCCGGTCGCCTCCCAGAGCCAGACCGGCGTCGCGATCAGCCCCACCGAATGGGCGGGCTGGATGGGCACGATCAATTACGAGATCGTGACCCGCCTTGGGGCGCGTCTGCGGCGCCGCTACCTCGGGGTCGCCTCGGATGGGGAACTATCCTGAGGCGGTGACCCAGCGCGACCAGGCATTCTCAGGGCCACCGGCGGAGTCGTCGCGTCGGTTGCGCACCCTGTCGGCCGAGGGCACCAAGGCGGTGGCGGCGTCGCTGGCCGGTTGGCTGGAGCCGGGCGACGTCGTCGTGCTCAGCGGTGATCTCGGTGCCGGCAAGACCACCTTCACCCAGGGCCTGGCCCTCGAGCTGGCGGTGACCGACCCGGTGACCAGCCCGACTTTTGCGATCCTCCAGCAGTACGACGGAACCCAACACACCCAAGGGAGCCAACGAACGTTGGTGATCAACCATCTCGACGTCTACCGGTTGGGGACGCTCGACGAGGCCGAAGCCCTCGGGCTCGACGAGTTGCTCGACGGCGAGGCGGTCACCCTGGTCGAGTGGGGGGAGGCGATCGAAACCTTGCTGGGGCCGTCTCGGCTGGTGGTTACCTTGCAGCTCGCGCCGGTTGACGACGACGGGGAACCGGACGCCGCCGGTAGCGACGCTCTCGATCAACGCGTGGTCACCCTCGAGTTGCTCGGCACCGAGCGGCGGCGCCACCAGAGCCTTGACCGGGCGCTGGCGCAGGCGCTCGACGACAGGGGCGTTGCCCTGGAGGGCGAGGAGCCGTGCTGATCCTGGGCATCGAAACCGCAACCGACCGGGTGGGGGCTGCGCTGGTCGACCATGGCGGTGTGCTCGCCGAGACCCACCTGCGGGGTGGTCGCCGCCATGCGGAGACGCTCGGCCCGGCCATCGAGTTTCTCATGGGCCAGTCCGGTCATACCCCGGAGGACCTGGCGGCGGTGGCGGTGGACGTGGGCCCCGGGCTCTTTACCGGTCTTCGGGTGGGCCTCGCCCACGGCAAGGCGATGGCGCACGCTCTGGGGATCCCGATGGTCGGCGTGCCCAGCCTCGATCTCGTCGCCTTCCCGCTGCGCTACACCGGCCGACGGGTGGTGTCGGTGATCGATGCCCGACGCGGTGAGGTGTACTGGGCGATCTACCGCGCGGTGCCGGGCGGAGTGCAGCGCATCGACGACTACCAGATCAGCTCACCGGACGACCTGGCGTCAGAGCTGACCGCTGATCCGGAACCAACCCTCGGGGTGGGCGACGGGGCCCATCGCTACGCCGACGTGCTCGGCGAGATCGGCGGTTTCGAGCTGGCCGACCCGGCGCTGTCCCACCCGTCGGCCTCGTCGCTGGTGCAGCTGGCCCACCCTCGGGCGATGCGGGAGGAGTTCGTCAACCAGAGCGAAGTGGAGCCGATCTACCTGCGCCGACCCGACGCCGAGATCAACTGGGTCACACGCAACGGCTGAGGCTCGCTTCGTCGGCCCAAGAAACAGCGGCAGGACGTCAGGATCGGCCCGACGACCTAGCCGGCGGCGTGGCGGTGACGCTTGGAGAGGGCCCGAACAGCGGTGACGTCGTTGGGCGGAGTTTCGGGTCCGAAGGCCACCGCGTACAGGCTCTTGTGCGCGCCGCAGTCGAGGGCGAACAGCACGGCCTCGTCGTCGGGGTTGCTGTCCCCCTCGAAGCGCACCACATGGTCGATGCCGATGTTGGTCGCATCGCATGCCGAATGGCACCCGGAGCAGTGAAGCTTGCCGTCGTCGTGGGCGGATACGTCCTCGGTGTACCCGTCCTGTACCAGACGGGTCATCGCTTCAGAGAGAGTTTCCATCGCCATGTGTTGAAGCTATCCCTCCCTCGTCGGGAGAGACAGGGGGTCATGGCGGAATCTCGTCACGGGAGTTGGTCGATCAGTCGGCGAAGGCCTCGATGATCGCCTGGTTGAAGCCGGGCAGATCATCGGGGTTTCGGCTGGTCACCAGTACGCCGGGACCGCAGTTGCACACCTTGACGGGCTGGTCGACCCATGCTGCCCCGGCATTCTCGATGTCGGTGCGAAGGCTGGGCCAGCTGGTGAGTTCGCGGCCGACGACGACGCCCGCCTCGATCAGAGTCCACGGGCCATGACAGATCGCCGCCACCGGCTTTCCGGCTTCGAGGAACGCCTTGGTCAAGGCAACGGCAGGAGCGTCGGTACGGAGCTGATCCGGGTTGGCGACGCCCCCGGGCAGCACCAGCCCGGCGTACTCGTCGACCCTGGCGTCAGCCGATGCCACGGACGCATCGAAAACGTCGCCCCGGTCGAGGTGCTTGAAGGCCTGAACGTCGCCGGTGTCGGGAGCGATGAGCACCGGGGTGCCGCCGGCGGCCTCGACCGCCTGCCATGGATCGGTCAGCTCCACCTGTTCGACGCCTTCGTTGGCGACGAGAAATGCGACCTTCTTGCCGGTCAGTCCTGCCATGGCACGTTCCCTTCGTCGACGAGCGGGCTCAGCGGGCGTACCCCGAGAGAGCCGTGATCAACCATGGCGCGCGACCGATGACGATTCAAGGGCAATCATCCGGACGTCCTGGTGGCAGCGGTCGAGCCCGCGCTCTGAAGCAACCGGGCCAGCGCGGCCTCGCCCCGGCTCCTGACCGCCGAGCCCCGCGACGCCGACCAGGCCGATCGGAGTTCGTCGGCGCCGGCCTCGAGCACCCGGGGGTGTACATAGGAGGATCGAGCGACCGTTCGGGTATTGCCCAAGGCAGCGGCGGCGGCGTCCACGGCTTCGACCTCGTCGGCGCCGGTGACCCGGGCCTCCAACGCGACCGCCGATCCTCCCCAGGTGCGAAAGTCCTTGGTGGAGAATCCGGGGCCGGTGTGTAGGCGCACGAACTCATTGACCTCGGCTGCGCTGACGTGGCGGGGTTCATCACCCCGCACGGGGTCGTCGGGGTCGACGAACCACAGCAGCCGGTCGTCCTCGCTGCCCGCAGCGAAGCGCTCGAGCAACCGAGCCAGGTCGTCGTCGAGTTTGATTCTGCGCCGCTGACCGCTTTTGGAGTAATAGTCCAGCCGGGCGACTGCCGTGGGCTCGCCCGCGTGCTCGTCCTCGCCGGCCTCCTCCCCATCGTTGTCGTCCTCAGCGCCGTTGCGGAGGTGGTCGACCATCAACGTGGTGGCCCCGTGGTGACCGTCGTCGGCCGAGTCCTCGTTGCCCACCCTCAGCAGGTGCCGATCGATCAGGGCGGCGGCGGTGGCGACCGCCAAACGTCGGCTGCCCAGCGGTTGGGCGAGTTCGGCGGCTACGGCGGTGCGCAGGCCCGGGATCGCCCGGGGGAAGTGGCCCAGGCGCTCGAACTTGCGACGATCCATCAGCGACGCATAATCGGGGTGATAGCGGTATTGCTTGCGTCCGGCGTCGTCGATGCCGGTGACCTGGAGGTATCCGGTCTCGTCCGGGCAGACCCAGACGTCCTGCCATGCAGGCGGAATCACCAGTGATTCCAGCCGGGAGCGATGCCCGCCTGTGAGCGTCGTTCCGTCGGCGGTGCGATAGCTGAAGCCCCGCCCACACACGCGGCGGGTCCAGCCCGCTTGGTCGTCGGTGACGTGGACGAGCCCGGCCTGTGGTGCCAGCACGGCCGGATCATCTTCGAGCAGTTCCTTCGGGAGGCGGACGGCCATGGCTTCAGCGCTCGGTGCCGAACGAGCGCTTTGCGTCCCGGGGCCGCTCGAGCTCGGCGTTGATCTCCGCACCGACGATGATGACGATCGAGCAGATGTACATCCACAACAGCGTGACGACGATGGCTCCCAGGGAACCGTAGGTCTCGTTGTAGGAACCGAAGCGGCTGACGTACACGCTGAAGCCAAGCGAGGCGATCACTGTCGCCGCCACGGCAAAACCAGCGCCCGAAGAGATCCATCGGCGCGGCGGTTTGGAGCGTTCGGGGCCCACCCGATAGAAGACCGAGAGCGCCACGGTGATGATGGCGGCGGCTCCCAACCAGCCGCCGATCCGCACAGCCACCGAGGCCGGGCCGCTGAAGGCGGTCGCTGAGAAAGAGAGCACAATGGTGATGAGCCCCAAGACAGCGAGCAGCGCCAAAGTGAGCGCGACCGCATGACCGCGTTTGCGCCAGAAGGGCCGATCGTCGGAGACGTCGTGGGCGATGTTGAGGGCCTCGGCCAGATGGAAGATGCCGCTCGAGGCGGTCCACAGCGCCACGAGCACACCGGCGGCCAGGCCCACGCTGAGTGCCCCTGAGGAGGCGGAGGCGACCGAGTTGAGTTGTTGTTCGATCAGTTTGGTCACGGCGTCGGGCACCCCCGGCCCGAGCCGGGCGATGAGGTCGCTGACCTGATCTGGGTCCGAGACCAGACCGTAGAGCGAGACCCCGGCGATGATGAGCGGGATCAGCGCCACGAAGCCGAAGAATGCGACGCCGGCGGCGGTGAGGGTTACGTGATCCCCGACGAATCGCTCGTAGACGCCGATGGTGAGTTGCCTGAGTCGGCGCCACCGGCTGTCCGACCCGTGTGCCCCGGCTGGCGCCGGTTGTCGGTTCACTACGCGGCTCGCTCGATTAAGCCCCGCAGGTAGGCCGCCTGCCCGACGTGCTGAAGGCTGTCGTCGGCCACGCTGACCAGCCGCACGCCCAGGGTGACGGGCGGGTCCCAAGCGTCGTCGATCACGTCGTCCAGCCGGGCGGCGTTGAGCGAACCCAGGTAGGCGCGCGTCCGCTGCCAAACCGCATCGTGATAGTCGACGATGGCGTCTGGGCCTACCGCACGAACCGCAACCATTTCGGTTGGGGAATGCCCGTAGCCCGTGTTGTTCGGGTCGGAGTCGAGACCGAAGCGCTCACCCCAGTTGCTGCGTTGCCACAGTTGGGCCTCGCCGAGCAGTTCGCTCAGGTGGTGGTCCTGCACTCGGCTGAGGTGCCAGAGCAGCCAGCCGATCGTGTTGCCACCACCGGCCGGTTGGGTGGTGAGCGATCGTTCGTCGAGGCCGTCGCAGGCGGCTACGACCAGCGGGGGGATTCGCTCGTACAACTCGATGAGCAGTCCGTTTGTGTTCACGATCTGGTGCCTTCCGTGAGGTCGACTTCGGTTCGGCAGGGGTTGTACCCCGTTCGGCATCCGCCCAACCCCGGAGGTTGCCAGCGCGCCGGCCCTTGATGGCACGCATCAAGGGGCTGGATCATGGCGGTCTTGAGAAGAAGACGGGCCGACCGAGTCGGCGACGTGCGCGCCGCGGCGGCCCATGGGCTTGGCGTGACCACGTGTGCTGTCCCGCAGCGTCTGGGGCTCCATTTCGGCGTTGAGCTCTGCGCCGACGATGACAACGATCGCGACGAGGTACAGCCACATCAGGGTCACCACGATCGCTCCTAACGACCCGTAGGTTTCGTTGTACGAGGCAAAGTTGGCGACGTACAAACTGAAACCGATCGACACGATCACCGCTGAGACCACAGCGAGACCAGCGCCCCAGGAGGCCCATCGCCACTTCGGCTCGTCACGGTCGGGCCCGTAGCGATACAACGCGGTCAGCCCGAAGGTGATCAGGGCTGCGACGGCCAGCCATCCGACGATCTGAGCCCCGATGGAAGCGACCCCGGTGATCGCCGACGAGCCGGCCAGGGTCAGCACGGCGCCGACGGCAGCAGTCAGTACCAGTGCTCCGAGGGTCATCGCCAGAGCAAGCGCCCGCTTCTTCACAAAGGTTCGGCCGTCGGTCTCGTCATAGGCGATGTTCAAGGCTTCGATCAGGTGGGCGAACCCGCTTGATGCCGTCCACAGCGCCACGGCGATGCCCACCACAGGGGCCACACCGGCGGCGGTCAACGTGACGTGATCCTCAAGAAACTCGTCTTTGACGCGGAGGGCGATGTCCTTCCAACCGGAAGGGGGGAGTTCGGCCGGTGACGTCGCGTCGCGACCTCGTTCGGTTGTCATGCATGACCTCGTTGTTGTGGTGGCTGGGGTGATGGCTGCGGCAACAGGAAGGTCGTTGACGCGGATGGAGAGGAGGCAGATCGGGGCACACCGGGCAGCGAGTCCGGAGCGCAGCGATCTAGTGGTTCCGCAGTGCGTCGATCAGCTCGTCCATAGCCATGCTTGAGCGGCCGTCGATGTGCAGCTCTTGGGCTCGTTCGTACAGGTCGTCTCTGGTCCAGTTGTCGTAGCTCGGCGACTCGCCACCCCGCTTGGCGGCGGTGGTGCGGTCGATGTTGGTGATGCGAGCGGCCTTTTCCTTGCTGGCGCCTTGGTCGCGCAGCGCCTCGTACTGCTCGTCGTCCTTGATGCTGGGCCCGTGGTCCTTGGCCATGTCTCAACTCCTCATGCGGGGGTGGGCAGAGCTTTACCCGAACCGTCGACGGCCTAACCGCAGGTTCACGCCGCCATTCATGCCATTTCCCGGACCCGTCGGAGGCCCGCAGGTGTGGCGGATGCCACGGCTGGTTTAGCTCCACCGTGATCGGGTACTGACAACATCCCCGACACAAAGGAGCCAGACATGGCAGACCACGATGATTCCGCAGCAGAAAAGGGCGCCAAGGGCTTCTTCGAAGACGCCAAGGGCAAGGCCAAAGAGGCCGTTGGCTCGGTCCTCGGCAACGAGGACCTGAAGCACGAGGGTGAGGCCCAGCAGGACAAGGCCGAGGCCCAGCGCGAGGCGGCCGAGAAGCAGGCCGAGGCCCGCAAGGCCGACGCCAAGACCGAGGCTGCCGAGGCCCGCCAGAAGGCCAACCAGGACTGAGGTCCTACACTCGGATCGCCTGTCGGTTCGAGATGTGCCAACGCCGGTCGATCCTTCGGGACCGGCCGGCGTTGTCGCGTCGGCGCAGCGTTCGGGTGAATCGGCTCTTCGACGGGGGAAGCGATGCCGGTTTCCGGCGTTGGACCTCGGGGTAGTGGTCGACGATGGGGCCCATGACCGAGGAGGCACACCGTGACGGCTGAGGCCGCAGCGCAGGTCGACCCCACCGAGGGCGGGCGCCGGATCGTTATCGACGGCCGTCGATGGAGGGCGACGGACCCGTCCATCCCCGAACCGCTTCGCCAAGAACTGGTCAACAACTTGATGGCCGCCCGGCGGGGGGTCGGGTCCGCTCGGCGCGCCGGTGACGACGCTGCAGAGCGACTCGCGAGGGCGCAGGTTGACGACGCCAAATTCGCCCTGGGGGAACGGGGTGAACCCTGGTGGGAACCACCGAGCGAGGGCGGGCGTCGTCGGCGTGCCCGGGCCACCGTTCGTGCGCTGAGCGGAGGACGAGCGCCCGATCGCACGATCTGTCCATCCGACGTGGCACGGGCGATCGGAGGTCCCTCATGGCGGTCGATCCTCGGGATGGTCCGCGACGAGGTGCGCACCCTGGCCTACGACAACGTCGTCGAGGTGAGCCAACGCGGTAAACCGCTCGATCCCGATCGGGCATGGAAAGGGCCGATCAGGATTCGTCGAACCGGGTGACTGCGGACGACCACAGGGCGGCGTCCGACGTGTGTTGAATACGCGGCGTTTCAACGACGCCACCCCGGGTATCGAACGTCGGTGCTGCTGGACAAGCCGGGCCCGACGGACATGTCGACGAAGAACACGGCGGTGAACGACATCGCCCACGTCGTCGTGGTCATTCCGGCCCATGATGAGGCCGCTCGATTGGGGCGCCTGCTGGCATCGATGTCGCTCGCCCGGCGTCGCGTGAGCGAGAAGGTGTCGACGAGTTGCGTGGTGGTGGCCGACGCCTGCACCGACCGCACCGCCGAGGTGGCCCGATGCTTTCTCACCGGCGGGCAGGATGTGCTCGAGGAGGTGGAGGTCAGGTCGGTCGGGCGTGCCCGCCAGCGCGGCGTTGCGTCGGCGATCGAGGGGCACGAGGACCTTCGACGCGTCTGGATTGCCAACACCGACGCCGACACCGTCGTGCCGGACAACTGGTTGACCGCCCAACTGCGCCTCGCCAACAGCGGCTACGACGCGGTCGCCGGCACGGTGACCCTGCTCGAGGACGATGACTGGTGCCCGACGGTGGCGGCGCGTTTTGAACGCGCCTACCGCTGGCCGCCGGGTACACCTCATCCCCATATCCATGGCTGCAATCTGGGGGTGAGGGCCTCGACGTATCTGGAGGTGGGCGGCTGGAGCGAGCGTTGCTCGGCCGAGGACGGGGACCTGTGGCGGAGGCTGAAGACACACGCTCGGGTGCTGTCGTCGGCCGAGAGCCGGGTCGCCACCAGCGCTCGCATGCACGGCCGGGCCCCGGACGGATTTGCCGGCCATCTGGTGAGCCTCGACCAGAGCGCCTTCCCGAGCCGCCAGCCGGCGCACCCATGCGGCTGCCAGGACGTTGATCACGCGGGGTGTCATGAGCTCACCCCAGCGAGGTCGGCATCGTGACCAGAGTGGAGCTTCCCGACCTCGGCCGCTGGGCGCCACAGCGCACCGATGCGCAACGGTGGGAGCCACCTCGGAAGCTCACGGTGGTCGTGGCCCCTCACCCCGACGACGAGACGCTGCTCAGCGGCGGCCTGATCGCCCATCAGGCCAGGGCGGGGGTGCCGGTCATCGTGCTGGCGGTGACCGATGGGGAGGCGGCCTATCCAGGCGACCCGGACGGGCTCGCCCGTCAACGGCGTCGGGAACAGCGCCAGGCGCTGAGAGCCCTGGCGGGCGAGGAGCTGCCCGTCCTCCGCCTGGGACTCCCGGACGGTCGGGTCGAGGACCATCACTCATCTCTCGTCGCCGCCATCGCCGAACACGTGACCGTCGATTCGCTGGTCGTGGCGCCGTGGCGCTTGGACCATCACTGCGACCACGAGGCGGTGGGGCGAGCAGCGCACGAGGCGGCGGGCCGCTGTGGTGCGGCGCTGGCCGAGGGCCTGTTCTGGGCCTGGCACCATCGCCAGCCGCAGGAGATGGTGAGCCGGTTGCGCGAGCTTCCCCTGTCGCGCCGGGAGGTGGAGCGACGGCGCTGCGCGCTGAGCCACCACCACAGCCAGGTCGCCGGCGATGGCGCATCAACCCCGGTGCTGCACTCGGGTGTGCTGGGCCCCTTCGACTGGCCGTCGGAATACTTCATCCTCAGCAACGAAGGAGACGACCCGCTATGACCGTCCGCGCCGACCTCGAAGCGCTGTGCGCGCAACCGATTGCCGATCTGGGGGCGGGCCGCACAGCGGAACGTTGGCTGACCATGTTCGACTGGGCGCTCGGTGGGTCGGTCAGCGTGGCCCGTTTGGCCGAAGCACACGCCGATGCCGTCGCCATCCTGAGGGAGGGAGGCCGGGATCCGGTCAAGGGCGCCATCTACGGGGTATGGGCGTCGGTCGATCCTCGCTACGAGCTGCGCTTGGACGGCTCGGGCACGCTGAGCGGCACGAAATCCTTGTGCTCGGGCCTGGGGATCGTTGACCGTGCGCTGGTCGCTGTGGTGGGGGAACGGGGTGAGCAACTCTTGGTCGACGTTGAGGCGTCGGGTCCGACCGTGATATCGGACGTTACCGGGTGGGCGACCCCGGCAATGTTCGACACGGCGACGGGAACGGTTGGTTACACCCAGCACCCTGTCGAGATCGTGGTCGGGGACGACGCCTGGTATCTCGAGCGGCCCGGGTTTTGGAACGGGGCGATCGGGCCGGCCGCATGCTGGGCGGGCGCCGCTGCGGGGCTTGGTGCGTATGCCGATGCCAAAGCCGTGACCGACCAGCATCAGCTGGTGGCCCGCGGAGTGTTGAGGGCGGAGGCGGCGCTGTGCCAAACGTTGTTGCGCGACGCCGGCCGAGACATCGACGATCACCCGACCGACCAAGTGGCGGCGCGCCGTCGGGCGTACGTGGTGCGCCATCTGGTCGAACGGTCGGCCACTCGTTCGGTGGACGCATTCAGCCGGGCGTTCGGACCGCGCCCGTTCGTTTCCGACGGACACCTGGCTCAACGGGTGAGCGACCTGATGCTCTACGTGCGCCAGCAGCACGGCGACCGGGAATTGGCCGAACTCGGAGGGCTCTGAAGTGGCGACCGACCACGGGCTCTCACACGACCGCCGCTATTTCGACTCGATGTACGGGGCCGACGCCGACCCGTGGGGCTTTGACTCTCGGTTCTATGAGCGTCGCAAGTACGCCCTGACGCTGGCGGCACTCCCTCGGGAGCGTTATGTCCGCGCTGTCGAGCCGGGATGCTCCAACGGGGCTTTCACCGAGCTGTTGGCGCCGCGCTGCGACGAGCTCATCGCCTTTGATTTCGTCGAAGATGCCGTCGAGCGCGCCCGGCGACGGTTGACCGCTTCACCCCACGTCACGCTGGCATGTGCCGAATTCCCCATGTGGTGGCCGGAGGGAACGGGAGACCTGGTCGTGTGGTCCGAGGTGGCCTACTACCTGACCGAGCGAGGTTGTGATGCGGCCGAAGTGGGGTTGGCGGACTGGCTCAGACCGGGAGGCCACCTGGTGGCGGTCCACTACACCGGTCGCACCGACTACCCGCTCGGCGGCGACGAGGCGCATCGTTGGATCGACGGCATCCCGTTCCTCCAAACCTTGTTCGCGGCGGTGGACGAACAGTTCGTGATGCGGGTGTGGGGCCGGGAGTGACCGACGTCGACACGAGCGCAGCAACCACGAGGGACCACCGCACCCGGGATCGCTCTCACCGAGTTCGCGGGGGTGGATGAGGTGGACGATCCCGGTTTTGTCCAGCCGATGCTGGCCACCCCTGCCGAGCGCCCCATCGAGGGCGAGCACTGGGTGTACGAGCGCAAGCTGGACGGTATCCGCCTGATCGCGGTGCGCAACCGCGAAACGGTCAGGCTGTTCACCCGCAATGGCCACGACCGCAGCGCCGCCTACCCCGAGGTGGTCGAGGCGCTGGTCGGTCAGCGCCATGACCGCTTTGTGGCCGACGCCGAGGTGGTGGCCTTCGACGGCGATGCCACCAGCTTCGCCCGACTACAGCGACGCTCGGGCCTGAGCGATCCCGCCCGCATCCGCCACAGCGGGGTTGGCGTGTTCTTGTACCTGTTCGACCTGATGCACCTGGAGGGTCACAGCTGTATCGATCTGGCGCTACGCGACCGCACGAAGCTGCTGAGCGAAGCGTTCGACTTCGACGATCCGCTGCGCCTCAGCGAACACCTCAACGGTGACGACAGCGGCACGGGTCGGCGACTGTTGGCCGACGCATGCGACCGCGGCTGGGAGGGCCTGATCGCCAAGCGGGCCGACTCCCGCTATCGGCCGGGTCGACGGTCGCCCGACTGGCTGAAGCTGAAGTGCGTCGCTCGTCAGGAGTTGGTCATCGGCGGGTTCACCGCACCGAAGGGCACCCGGATGGGGTTGGGAGCGCTGCTGGTCGGCCACATGACCGACGAGGGCCTTGCGTACGCCGGGCGTGTCGGTACGGGCTTTGACGACGCGACGCTGCACCGCCTCTGGAGCCTGCTCAAGGCCCGCAAGCGCTCGACTTCACCCTTCGTCGATGCGCCCGAGAGGAGCGACGTCACTTGGACCGATCCGGACCTGGTGTGCGAGGTGGGGTTCACCGAATGGACCTCGGCGGGCAGGTTGCGCCACCCCCGGTTCCTTGGCCTGCGCGACGATAAGGCGCCAGGCGAAGTGATGCGCGAGTTGCCGGCTTCGGCTCGATAGATTCAGCTGCCGGAGGGGGCTCGATGACTACATATCCCGAGGTATCGGCTGCGGAGTATCGCATCCAGGCCGACGAGAAGTTGGAAGCGGCGGTGCGCCGGATCGCCCACGAGCAGGTCGAGCAGGCGATCGCCCAGCTGCGAGGGATCGATACCCACAACGCCCAAGGGTCGATCCATCAATGTCGAAAGCACATCAAGAAGCTGCGTGGCCTCCTCCGCATGGTGCGGCCGTCGATGGGGCGTGCCTATCGGCCGGCCAACAACACGTTTCGCGATGCGGCCCGGCTTCTGTCGCCCTATCGCGATGCTCATGCGCTGCTCGCCACCTTCGATGACGCCATCGCCGCCGACCCCGAGGGCGTTCCCGCCGGCGGGCTCGGAGTGGCGTGGCGCGAGCTGGTGCGCCGCGCAGACGACTCCACCCGTTCGGTGACCGGCGGTTCGGCCGAGGTGCAGCGCGCCTTGGAGCTCCTCGAGCACGGTGCCGAGGGGATCGATGGGTGGAAGTTGAAGGGCTCCGGCTGGAACGCAGCGGCGGGCGGGGTGATCAAGACCTATCGACGCGGGTTGGTGGCCCTGAGTGCGATCGAGGAAGGAGGGGCGCCCGAACGCTTCCACGAGCTGAGAAAGCGGGCCAAGTACACCTGGTACCACCTGCGGTTGCTCGATGAAACGGCCCCGTCCGTGCTCGCTCCGACAGCCGGGCTGTTTCATGCCCTGACCGATGGGTTGGGCGATGCTCACGACCTGGCGGTGCTGCGGGACATGATGCTCGACGAACCGGACGCCTTCGGGGGGGACCAGATGGTGGCGGCCGCCTTCGCGCTCCTCGATGGCTACCGCTTGACGCTTGAACGGCGAAGCACCGCCCTGGCCGAATTGCTGTATGCGGAAAGTTCCGAGGCGTTCGCCGAGCGTCTCGGGGTCTACTGGAGCCTTCGCAAACGGCCGCCGCACGGCGCCGCAGGTGAGCTGGCCAAGCTGTTCCCGCCCGACGATGCCTGGGAGAAGTGCACCGTCGCCAGGCTTCGCATCGCCGCCCGGAGCGTCGGATTGCCCGGTCGCTCGACGATGCACCGTGACCGGCTGGTGGCGGCGCTGCGTGCCGAAGGCGTCGACCCGGGCGTTTCGTCGGATTGAACCCCGGTCCGGTCGCGATCGGCGCGGAGGTGCCCCGCTGGTGATCGCCGACGTGGGAACCTGGCCGCGTGAGTGAACCCCTGGTCGATGTGTCACCGGATGCCCTTCGGATCCGCCCGATGCGACGCCGGCACCTCTCCTCGGTGCTGCGCATCGAGGAGGCGACCAACGGTCACCCCTGGAGCCGGGAGTTGTTCGCCAACGAGCTCCTCCACCCGAGTTCGCGTCACTATCTGGTGGCGATGGTCGGCCCTCAGGTTGTCGGTTTTGGCGGGCTGATGCAGGTGGCCGACGAAGGCCACATCACGACCATGGCCGTCGATGAGCGGTTTCGACGCCGTTCGATTGGTGCCCGGCTCCTGCTCGGCCTGCTCGGCTTCGCCGCCGAGTCGCAGATCCTCGACGTCACCCTCGAGGTGCGTGCCTCCAACGAACCGGCCCAGACGCTGTATCGCCGGTTCGGATTCGCACCCGAGGGGGTGCGCCCGCGCTACTACCGCTCGCCGACCGAGGATGCACTGATCCTGTGGGTGAGGGGCATCGATCGACCCGCCTACGAGCACAGGCTCGAGCGCGTTCGCGCGACACTGGACCCGTGAGCGAGCAGCGACCAGTGAGCCCCGTGAGCGAGCAGGAAAGACCAACGGGAGCGACGCGGGGCCTGATCCTCGGCATCGAAACCTCCTGTGACGAGACCGCAGCGGCGGTGGTGGCCTTTGGTGAGGACGTGTTGTCCTCGGTCGTGTCCTCCCAGGTGGACCTGCACGCGCGCTTCGGCGGTGTCGTGCCCGAGATCGCCAGCCGGGCCCACCTCGAACTGCTCATCCCGGTCGTCGCCCAGGCGATGGTGGAGGCCGGCGTCTCCGGCGCAGATCTTGACGCGGTGGCGGTCACCCACGGGCCGGGGCTGATCGGCGCGTTGCTCGTCGGATTATCGGGGGCCAAGGGGCTGGCGCTGGCCTGGGACCTGCCGCTGATCGGGGTCAACCACCTCGAGGCCCACCTGTATGCGGCCCAGCTCGAACACGGCAGAATCGCGTTTCCTCAGATGGTGCTGTTGGTGTCCGGCGGACACACCCAACTGGTGGCGGTGGCGGCCCCGGGCGAGTACGAGCTGGTCGGCGGCACGGTGGACGACGCGGCGGGAGAGGCCTTCGACAAGGTGGCCCGCTTCCTTGGTCTGGGGTATCCGGGCGGTCCGGCGATCGAGGAGATCGCCCGCTCGGGCGACCCCCAGGCGATCGACTTTCCGAGGGCGATGGTCCACTCCGGGTTCGACTTCTCGTTCTCCGGGTTGAAGACAGCGGTCATCAACCACGTGAGGCGCTACCCGGAGGCGGCCACCGAGGATGTGGCCGCCTCGTTTCAGGCCGCTGCGGTCGACGTGCTCGCACTGAAGCTGGAGCGGGCGGCCGCCGAGTACGACGTGGCCAGCGTGGCCTTGGCCGGTGGCGTGGCGGCCAACACCCCGCTGCGCCAACGGGTCGCCCTCGACGCCGAGTTGGCCGGGCTCGGGTGTTCGTTGCCCGGTCGCACGTACTGCACCGACAACGCAGCGATGGTCGCTGCTGCCGGCTGGCATCGCTTCCGCAGCGACGGGCCCTCCGGGCTGGACCTACCCGCCGTGCCGGGCCTGCGGCTTCCCGTCTGAGCCCACCACGTCCGCCGGACAACGCCCACGTCGCCGCGGGGACTAGCACTCGCCTCGATCGAGTGCTAGAACTGGCACTCGTCAATCAAGAGTGCCAGCTCCGGAGATGCCGGGGCCGACAAACGGAGGCATTGCATGAAGCTCAAGCCCCTCGAGGACCGGATCGTCGTCAAAGCTGACGACGCCGAAGAGACCACGGCCAGCGGCCTGGTCATTCCCGACACCGCCAAGGAGAAGCCCCAGCAGGGCACGGTCATGGCCGTCGGCCCAGGTCGTATCGGCGACGATAACGACCGCGTCCCCATGGACATTTCGACCGGCGACACCGTCGTCTACTCGAAGTACGGCGGCACCGAGATCACCGTGGACGGTGACGATCTGTTGATCCTGTCCGCACGTGACGTACTCGCCGTCATCGACGCCTGAACCAACGAACACAAGATCTGAGGAGAACAACACATGGCAAAGATTCTGAAGTTTGACGACGAGGCCCGTCGCTCGCTGGAAGCCGGCGTGAACGCGCTGGCCGACGCGGTGAAGGTGACCATCGGCCCCAAGGGCCGCAACGTCGTGCTCGACAAGAAGTTCGGTGCGCCGACCATCACCAACGACGGTGTGTCGATCGCTCGCGAGATCGAGCTCGAGGACCCGTACGAGAACATGGGCGCCCAGCTCGTCAAGGAGGTGGCCACCAAGACCAACGACGTCGCAGGTGACGGCACCACCACCGCCACCGTGCTGGCCCAGGCGCTGGTGCGCGAAGGCATGCGCAACGTGGCCGCCGGCGCCAGCCCGATGGGGCTCAAGCGCGGCATCGAGGCCGGTGTCGAGGCAGCGGTCGCCGGCATTGCCGAGCAGGCCAAGGAGATCGACTCCAAGGGCGAGATCGCCCAGGTTGCCGCCATCTCGGCAGCCGACGCCCAGATCGGTGAGGTCCTCGCCGACGCCATCGACAAGGTGGGCAAGGACGGCGTGGTCACCGTCGAGGAGTCCAACACCTTCGGCATGGAGCTCGACTTCACCGAGGGCATGCAGTTCGACAAGGGCTACCTGTCGCCGTACTTCGTCACCGACCCCGAGCGTCAAGAGGCCGTGCTTGAGGATCCCTACATCCTCTTCGTCAACGGCAAGATCTCCTCGGTGCAGGACATGGTCCCCGTGCTCGAGCGAGTGATGCAGGGCGGTAAGCCGCTCCTGATCGTCGCCGAGGACGTCGAGGGCGAGGCCCTGGCCACCCTGGTCGTCAACAAGATCCGTGGCACGTTCGCCTCGGTGGCCGTCAAGGCTCCCGGCTTCGGTGAGCGCCGCAAGGCGATGCTCCAGGACATGGCCACCCTCACCGGCGGTCAGGTCATCGCCGAAGAGGTCGGCCTCAAGCTGGAGAACACCACCCTCGAGCTGCTGGGCAGCGCCCGCAAGGTGGTCATCACCAAGGATGACACCACCATCGTCGACGGCGCCGGTTCCTCCGAGGACGTCGAAGGCCGCATCACCCAGATCAAGCGTGAGGTCGAAGAGACCGACTCCGACTGGGATCGCGAGAAGCTCCAGGAGCGTCTGGCCAAGCTGGTCGGCGGCGTGGCCGTCGTCAAGGTTGGCGCCGCCACCGAGGTGGAGCTGAAGGAAAAGAAGCACCGCATCGAAGATGCGCTGTCGGCCACCCGCGCCGCCATCGAAGAGGGCATCGTCGCCGGTGGCGGCACCGCCCTGCTGCGTGCCCGCGCCAAGGTCGCCGAGGCGGCCGAGTCGATGGACAGCGATGAGCGCACCGGCGCACTCGCCGTGCACCGTGCACTCGAGGCCCCGACCCGGCTGATCGCCGACAACGCGGGGCTCGAGGGCGCCGTGATGGTTCAGCGTGTGCAGGCCGAGAAGGGCCCGATCGGTCTCAACGCAGCCACCGGTGAGATGGAGGACCTGGTCAAGGCCGGCGTCATCGATCCCGCCAAGGTGACCCGCGCCGCGTTGCAGAACGCAGCGTCGATCGCCGGGCTGCTGCTCACGACCGAGGTCCTCGTTGCCGACAAGCCCGAAGAGGGTGGTGCCGGCGGCGGTGCCCCCGACATGGGCGGCATGGGCGGCATGGGCGGCATGATGTGATCGGTTGACCTTGCCCGTTCTCCGCTTCTGCGGACAACGATCGAGGTCGATGAAATCGGGGAGCGTCCGACATCGGGCGCTCCCCGATTTCGCGTTTTGGGGGAGGTCACGGCATCGGTGGGCCTGGGTAGGCTCGCCGGCGTGAGCCCGGGGCGTACCGCACGACAACAACTGCCCCGGCCGCAACTGTGGACGCCGGGGGCGGCGGCACCGTGGGCGGATCTCGCCCCGGACCGTCGCTCGCTGAGCGCTCGGGCTGTGCGCCGCCGGCTGGGCGACGGCGTGCTTGAACAGGCGCCCGCAGTACCCCCCGCCCACGAGGGCGCGGCGGCCGTGCTGGCGGTTTTGGAGCCCGATGCTCAGGGCGGACTCGAGGTGGTGATCACCCGTCGCGGTGAGCGGATGCGCACCCACCGGGGCGAGCTGAGCCTGCCCGGTGGGGCCCAGGATCCGGGAGAGACGCTGGTTCGAACCGCGCTGCGGGAGGCATCCGAGGAGGTCGGGCTCGCACACGAAGACGTCGACATCGTCGGTCGCCTCTTTCCGCTGAGAACCGCGTCGTCGGGCCGCTGGATCGTGCCCTACGTCGCCCTGGCCAAGAACCGCCCGCCGGTGTGGGCGGCGTCCCCGGTCGAGGTTGAGGAGGTGTTGCACGTGCCCTTGGCCCACCTGGTCACCCCGGGTGTGTTTTGGGAGGAGCGCTGGGACTTCGGGGGCACCTCGTGGCCGATCTCGTTCTTCGACCTCGGACCCGACGTCATCTGGGGTGCGACCGCCGCGATGCTGCGGGACCTCCTCGCCCGGTTGCTCGGCGTGCCGGTCGAACCCCGGCAGGACTCACCGCTGTGGCTGCCGCCGTCCGAAACGCAGCGCCAACCATCAACGCGGCCTCGAACCGACCCGTCCCCGCAGTCGGGCAGGCTGTGAGGTAGTTTCGCTGGTCAGCCGGGTCGGCGGGCTCCGTCCGGCCTACGGCCCACCTGGAGGATGCGACCATGCCGACCCTGACCTTTGAAGGTGAGACCCACGGTGAGATCGTGGTCAAGGTGCGCCGCTGGTTGGCGTCGCTCGAGGGGGACCCCACCGGTCAGCTCTCTCCGGCCGAGGCGATCACCCAGGGTGCGGAGGTGACCAAGGAGGCCCTTCGGGTCATCGCCTCTTCCGCCCCGGGGCCAATCGCCCAGTCCGACCTGATCAAGACGCTCACCACGATGGGGTACAAGGCGACCGACGCATCGGCCGATGCGCTGATGAGCAGCCTGGACGGCATCGAGGAGGCGACGGGCGGCAGCGTGGTGCGCCAGGTCACCGAGGCCGGTCGCAAGGCCGCCTGGGAGATGAACTCCACGATCGCCAAGCAGCTCCTTCGGTCGCTTCGCCCGTAGGCGGCACCGCGCGGCGCCGGTCGGCTGCGGACGACCAGTGCGGTATTTGGCGCAGCGAGTAGGGTCGGAGCCTTTCGGCGGCCGGAGTTGGTGCCGCCATCCCACCCAAACCGGGGAGCGTCCAGGTGAACGAATTGCAGATTGGGATGGGCAAGTCGGCCCGGCGCGGCTACCGGCTGGCCGACCTGTCGATCCAGCCCAGCCGACGCACGAGAACACCGGCGGAGGTCGACACGTCGTGGCAGATCGATGCCTTGCGCTTTGACTCTCCGATCGTCGCCGATCCCTCCGATGGTGTGGTCAGCCCACAAAGCGCCATCGAGATGTCCCGGGCCGGCGCGCTGGGAGTGCTGCACTCCGAGGGCGTGTGGTGCCGTCACGATGACCCGACCGCCGCACTGGCCGATATTGCCGCCGTCGATCCGCTCGAGGACGGGGCCGCCGACCGGGTGCTCACCCGGATTCGTGAGCTCGGTCGTCAGCCGGTGCGACCCGAGCTGATCAAGGAGCGGGTGGCCGAGATGCGCGCCGGCGGGGCCACCGTGGCCTTGGCGGTCACCCCGGGCCGGGTCGAGGGGTCTCTCGACGATCTGCTCGCCGCCGAGCCCGACCTGTTGGTGATCGAAGGCACCGTCGTTTCGGCGGAGCACCTGGCCGACGGCGAGCCGTTGAACCTCAAGCGGGTGCTGCGGCGCTTGGAGGTACCGGCGATCGTCGGCGGGTGCACCTCGTACTCGGCGGCGCTGCACCTGATGCGCACCGGCGCCGCCGGTGTGCTCGTCGGGGTCGGATCCGGCCGTGTCGGGCCCACCCGCGACGTGCTCGGCATCGGGGCGGCCTCGGCCACTGCGATCGCGGATGCCCGCGCCGCTCGCATCCGCCACCTGGACGAGACCGGGGTGTACTGCCACGTCATCGCCCATGGCGGGGTTCGCAATTCGGGAGACCTGGCGGCGGCGGTGTGTTGCGGCGCCGACGCCGTCGTGCTCGGCGACCTGCTTGCTGCAGCCGAGGAGGCGCCGGCCGGCGGTTGGACCTGGGCCCACCGCAGCGACCATCCCACGCTGCCCCGCAGCCGACCCGAACACGTGGCGACCACCGGCACGCTGGCCGAGGTGCTGCACGGCCCCGCGGTCAGCGCCGATGGGACGACCAACCTGGTCGGTGCCCTCGCCCGATCGATGGCTTTCGCCGGGCATGCCACCTGCAAGGACTTCCAGAAGGCCGACCTGCTCGTCGAAGCGGGGCTCGACCGATGAGCATCCCCGAAGCGGTGATCGGCAACGACGAGGTGCTGGTGTTGGACTTCGGCGCCCAGTACGCCCAACTGATCGCACGGCGGGTGCGCGAGACCCGGGTGTACTCCGAGATCGTCGCCCACGACATCTCCGCAGCCGAGCTGGCCGAACGGGCGCCGGCGGCGATCATCCTCTCCGGCGGGCCGAAGTCGGTGCACGTCGACGGCGCGCCCGGGGTCGATCCCGGCATTTTCGACCTGGGCATCCCGATGCTGGGCATCTGTTACGGCGCCCAGCTGATGGCCCGTGACCTTGGCGGCGAGGTCAACAGCTCGGGTCGGAGCGAATACGGCCGAACCGAGCTGACCGTGCATGATCCCGGCGACGAGGGCGGAGCGGCCTCCGAGCTGTTCGCCGACCTGCCGGCCACGCAGACGGTGTGGATGAGCCACTTCGATGCCATCGTGTCGCCGCCCGAGGGATTCGTGGCCACCGCCTCGAGCCCCGGCGCTCCGGTGGCCGCCATGGAAAACGCCGCCCGGTCGATGTGGGCGGTGCAGTATCACCCCGAGGTGGCCCACACCCCGCACGGCCAGCGCATCATCGAACGGTTCGTTCATTCGCTCGCCGGCTGCGGGCATCGCTGGACGATGGCCAACTTCATCGACGAGGCCGCCGCTGCGGTCACGGCCCAGGTGGGCGACGGCCGTGCGATCTGCGGTCTGTCCGGCGGCGTCGACTCGGCGGTGGCCGCCGCGCTGGTTCATCGCGCCATCGGCGATCAGCTCACCTGCGTGTTCGTGGACAACGGGCTGATGCGGGAGGGCGAAGGTGAGCAGGTCGTCGAGACCTTCCGTCGCCATCAGGGCATGGAGCTGATCCATGCCAAGGCGGGGGAGCGCTTCCTCGAGCGGCTGGCCGGGGTGATCGACCCCGAGGCCAAGCGCAAGGCGATCGGCGAGCTGTTCATCCGGGTCTTCGAAGAGGCGCGCGGCGGTGTCGTCGACGCCAGGTTCCTCGTTCAGGGCACCCTGTATCCCGACGTGATCGAGTCGGGCTCGGCCACCGCCGCCACGATCAAGAGCCATCACAACGTGGGCGGCCTCCCGGACGATCTCGACTTCGACCTGGTCGAGCCGCTGCGCAGCCTGTTCAAGGACGAGGTGCGTGAGCTGGGACGGGAACTCGGATTACCCGACGAGATCGTCTGGCGCCAACCGTTCCCGGGACCGGGCCTGGGTGTCCGCATCGTGGGCGAAGTGACGCCCGAGCGGGTCTCACTCGTCCGGGCCGCCGATGCCATCGTGCGGGAGGAACTGCGCATCGCCGGGCTGGAGCGCGAGATCTGGCAGGCGTTCGCCGTGTTGCTCGGCGACGTGAACAGCGTGGGCGTCATGGGCGACGAACGAACCTACGGCAGCCCGATCATCGTGCGAGCGGTCACATCAGAGGACGCGATGACCGCCGACTGGGCCCGGATCCCTGCCGAGGTGCTCGACCGGATCTCCGGTCGGATCATCGCCGAGGTGCCCGGGATCAACCGGGTCGCCTACGACATCACCTCCAAGCCGCCGGCCACGATCGAGTGGGAGTGAGTCGGGCGGCCCAAGCGCCGCGGAAAGCCCCGGGATCGGGCAGCTGGTCGGCCATCGGCTGTGAGCCGGTCGCATGACCGTTGTGTCGCCCGTATGACGTTTCTCACCGATTCACCCGAATCTCGCAACGTGGTTGTAACAAACAGCAACGTTTGGTAATCTTTGTAGCTCATGCGCTGGAACCCCCCTCCCCATGGCCAGATCTCTGCACGCATCCCCTCAGCACCTCGCTTCTCGACGCGACGTGCGATGGCCGGCATGTTGGCAGCGATCACGGTCCCCGTCATCCCCCTCCTCGCCTCCGGGTCGGTGGGAGCGCAGGATTCCTCGGATCTGGCCGCTCAGGTCGACCGGATTCAGGCCCGCCGCTCCGAGCTTGACGACAAGCTGTCGATCCTCGATGAAGAGGCCAACCAGGCCAAGCTGAAGTTGGCCGACCTCGAGAAGCGGGCCGCCACAAACCAGGCCGATGTGGACTCGGCCAAGGGTGAGATGGCCGGCGCCAGCAAGGACGTGCGCTCCTACGCGATCAAGACCTTCACCGCCAGCCCGGGCACCGAGATGATGGGCGGCGAGGTCGACCCCAACTCGGCCCTCGTGCGTCGCACGCTGCTCCAAACCGCTCGCGGTAACCGCGAGGAGGCGATCGACCAGGTGCGCGCTGCGCGCAGCGACCTCGCCACCAAGCAGAGCTATCTCGATGACACCTCAGAGGAGATCGCGGCCCAGAAGGCCAAGGCCGACAAGGCTCGTGAGGAGACCAAGCAAACCGAGTCCACGCTGGCCAAGGAAGAGCAGCAGGTGAAGGGCGCCCTCAAGGAGGCGCTTGAGCGCGAAGAGGCCGCCCGTCAGGCTGCGGCCAGAGCCGAGGCAGAGCGTCGTCAGGCCGAGGCGGAGGCCAAGGCCAAGGCCGAGGCGGCGGCCCAAGCCGAAGCCTCCGCTGCGGCTGCTGTCCAGCGGCAGGCCGTTCGCGCCGCGGATTCGGGTGGGTCCTCCGGCCCGTCCGGTGGGTCGTCCGGCGCAACCGGTGGATCCTCCAGCGCAGCAGCCCCCTCGTCGGGTGGATCCTCCGGCCGCTCCAGCGCAGCGCGTGCGCCGGCGCCCGCCCCGGCCGCCGTCGCCCCCTCTGCTCCGGCGCCCCCGCCGAGCCCCCCGTCCGGCGGTGGAAGTGCCGTCGCAGCGGCCCTCTCCATGCGCGGCACGCCCTACCGTTGGGGCGGCGAAAGTCCCGGTGGCTTCGACTGTTCCGGGCTCGTCGTCTGGGCCTTCCGACAGGCCGGCCGTGGTGGCCTGCCCCACTCCTCGGGAGCGCTGGTCGGCATGGGTCGGCGCATCAGCGTCGGTGAACTGGTGCCGGGTGACCTGGTGGCCTACGGCTCGCCGGTACACCACATCGGCATCTACATCGGTGGCGGCCAGTACGTCCACGCACCCCGCACCGGCGACGTGGTCAAGGTTGCTTCGATCTACCGGAGCAACGGTGCGCCCATTGCGGTTCGCATCTGATCGACGCTAGGACCCGGTGCTGCCTCTGGCCGAGAGCCGAAGCGACTGACGTCCCGAACCCGATATGCGCCGACCTGAACTCGATCTGCCCGACCTGAGCGGTCGGAATCGGTGTGGCCTCCCCGACCGTTCCCGAGCCGAGTTTCCGTCATGCGCTCAGCGATCACGTGGCGCTGTTCACGCCACCTCCTGGTTCATTCTCCGATGGAACGGACCGGGTGTCGGGGCCCGGACCGTAGCCGGCCGGATGTGTCAACTGCGGCACATTTCGACACCTACTTGTAACAATCGTCATCGTCTGGCAAGCTAGGCGGATGCGGCGGAACGCTCCCCTTCCCCGGTCGCGGGTGAACTCACCCGATCGTCCCTCCCTCAAACGTGTGCTGACCGTCTTGGCAGCCACCCTGATGGCCTCGTCCGTGGTCATCGTTGCCACGCCGGCTTCGGCACAGGGCAACGACTCACGGGAGCTGGCCGCCCAGGTGGACCGCATCGTCGCCCGGCGTGCCGATCTGGGCGAGAAGATTTCGGTTTTGGAGGAGCGGGCCAACTTGGCGAAGGCCGAACTGGTCGACATCGAGGCTCGGTCCAAGGTGACCGAAGCGGATGTGTCCTCGGCTGAGAAGTCGATGAAGGACGCCCAGGGTCAGGTGAAGCGTTACGCAGTGCGGGCCTTCACCGGTGGCCTGGGGACGGGCAATGCCTCGGCCCAGGACAACCCGACAGATGCGATCCGCTCGCGCACGTTGTTGGCGACGGCCCAGGGCAACCGCGAACAGGCGGTTGAAGAGGGGCGAGCCGCCCGGTCCGACCTCTCCTCCAAGCAGGAGCTTCTCGACGAGACCGCCGTTGCCAAGGCGACGGCCCGCGAGCGCATCGAGTCGTCGCGTGCGGAGATGAAGACGGTCGAGGGGGAACTCGCTGCCAGCGAGGCTCAGGTGAAGGGCGACCTGGCCGAAGCGTTGGAACGCGAGGAACGCCAGCGCTTCGAAGCCGAGCGGGCCGAGGCCGAGCGGCGACAGGCCGAGGCGGAAGCCCAGGCTCAGGCCGAGTCGCAGGCAGAGGCGGACGCACAGGTCCAGGCCCAGGCCGAAACCGCCGCCGGAGCAGGGGAGACAGCGGCTGGCGAGAGCGCCGAGACCGAGGATGGCGAGTCGGCGGCCTCATCGTCGGGTGACGGTTCTGGGTCCGCCGCCGATACGTCGCCTGCGCCCACGCCGACGGCGAAAGCCAAGGCCAAGCCCAAGGCGGGATCGGCCGCCAAGGCATCACCGACGTCCAAGTCCAGCGCCCCGAAGCGAGCGGGAGCGGCAAGGGCTGTGGCCCCGGCGCCGAAGCCGACGGCTGCCCCGACCACTCGGGCACCGCGTCCGACGACCACGCGTCCGACGGCCCCGCCCCCCACCACGCCCAGGCCGGTAGCACCGCCACCGCCGCCACCACCGCCACCACCGCCCTCGTCCTCGGGGCAGCGGGCCGTGCAGGCTGCGCTCTCGATGAGGGGCACGCCCTACCGGTGGGGCGGCCAATCGCCCGGCGGCTTCGACTGCTCCGGTCTGGTGCTCTGGGCGTACGCCCAAGCAGGTCGCGGTGGCCTACCCCACTCGTCCCGCATGCAGGTGGCGATGGGCCGCCGCATCAGCGTCGGCGAGCTGGTGCCGGGCGATCTGGTCGCCTACGGCTCGCCGGTGCACCACATCGGCATCTACATCGGTGGCGGCCAATACGTGCACGCACCCCGCACCGGTGACGTGGTCAAGGTCGCCTCGATCTACCGCTTCAACGGTACCCCGATCGCCGTGCGTATCTGAGCGGAGCCCGACCTGCCCGGCAAACCGCCGGCAACCGTGGAGTGTGGAGTGCGCTGGGGGTTGCTTCGGGCTCCCGGCATCGCCGGCAACCGGGGGAGTGTGGAGTGTGCTCGGGGGTGCCTCCGGGCTCCCGGCTTCGGTGGCGGTCTCGTCGGTGAGTTGTCGGTCGGTCGCCATAGGATGGGCGGGTATGTCACCCCACCTCCTCGACGGCCTCAACCCAGCCCAACGGGAGGCGGTGCTGCACGGTGAGGGGCCACTGCTGGTCGTGGCGGGGGCCGGCTCGGGCAAGACCCGGGTGCTCACCCACCGCATCGCCCGGCTGATCGAGCAGGACAACGTGTCGCCGTTCGAGATCCTGGCGATCACGTTCACCAACAAAGCGGCCGACGAGATGCGCTACCGGGTGGGCGCGCTCGTTGGGCCGGTCGCCCAGAAGATGTGGGTGTCGACCTTTCACTCCGCCTGCGTCCGCATCCTGCGACGCGACGGCAGTCGGCTGGGATATCCGAGCTCGTTCACGATCTACGACCAGGCCGACGCCACCCGGCTGATCGGCTACGTCCTTCGCGACCTCAACATCGACACCAAACGGATGCCCGCCCGTTCGGTCCAGTCCCAGATCTCGCTGGCGAAGAACGAGCTGCGCACGCCCGAACAAATGGCCGAGGAAGCCGGCCACATCATGGAGCGCAAGGTCGCCGACGTGTACGCCGAATACCAGACGCGTCTGCGGGCTGCCGGCGCGATGGATTTCGACGACCTCCTCGGCGTGACCGTCGAGCTGCTGCGCACCGAGCCCGACGTGCTCGAGCAGTATCAGCGACGGTTCCGCTACCTGATGGTCGACGAGTACCAGGACACCAACCGGGTGCAGAACGAGCTGGTGATCCTCTTGGCGGGCGCCCACCACAACGTGTGCGTGGTCGGCGACTCCGATCAGTCGATCTACGCCTTTCGGGGTGCCGACCTGCGCAACATCTTGGAGTTCGAGTCGGCCTTCCCCGACGTCACCCAGATCGTGCTGGACCAGAACTACCGCTCCACTCAGAAAATTCTCGACGCTGCCAACGCGGTGATCGCCAACAACATGTCTCGCCGCCCGAAGGATCTGTGGACCGACGAGTCGGGGGGTGCCCAGATCGTGCGCTACGTCGGTGACGACGAGGGCGACGAAGCCCGCTACGTCGCCCAGGAAATCGCCCGCCTGGTCGACTCGGGCACGGTGAACTACCCCGACGTTGCCGTCTTCTACCGTGCCAACGCCCAGAGCCGCGTGCTCGAGGAGGCGTTGTTTCGCCAGGGGGTGCCCTACCGGGTGCTCGGCGGGACGCGGTTCTACGATCGACGTGAGATCAAAGACGCGCTGGCGTACGTGCAGACGATTGTCAACCCGGCCGACGAGGTGTCGGCCAAGCGCATCGTCAACGTGCCCAAGCGGGGCATCGGGGACACGACGATCGGTCGGGTCGACGCCTACGCACGGGCCCATTCGCTGAGCTTCGTCGAGGCGCTTCGCCACGCGGACGCCGCCGGGGTGTCGTCCCGGGCGCAGCGGGGTGTCGAACGGTTTCTGGAGATCATCGATGGCTTGGCGCCGACCGGCGACGGCGACGGCGACGGCGACGGCACGGGCACCGGGGGTGGGGGGTTGGCACCGGCTCCGCTGCTCGAAGACCTGCTCGAGCGCACCGGCTATATCGCCGAGCTGGAGGCCGAGCACACGATCGAGTCGGAGGGGCGCCTCGAGAACCTGGCCGAGCTGGTCGGCGTCGCCGCGGAGTACGACTCGATGCCCGAGTTCTTGGAGCAGGTCAGCCTGGTTGCCGACACCGACAACCTGCCCGACGAGGACGATCCCACCGCCGGGGAGATGGTCATGATGACGCTGCACTCGGCCAAAGGGCTCGAGTATCCGGTCGTCTTCCTCATCGGCATGGAGGAGGGCGTCTTTCCTCACATGCGCTCGATTGGCGAGCCGGCCCAGCTCGAGGAGGAACGTCGTCTGGCCTATGTCGGGATCACACGGGCGCGCGAGCGTCTGTACCTCACCAACGCCTGGAGTCGAACGTTGCACGGAGCCACCAACTACAACCCCCCGAGCCGGTTTGTGGGCGAGATCCCCGAAGAACTGATCGAGGATGCCGAGGGATCCTCGACCCGTGGTTCCCGCCGTCCAGGCACGTCGGGCAGCTGGTCCGGAGGTGGGCGGACCTCCCTCGCCGGCAGGGACGCGCGGCGAGAACGGGCCTCATCGTCGGGGGTGGTGGGGGTGCGCTCCATCGGCGTGGGTGCCGGATCGGGGTTGGGTCCACGAGCGGGCGCCGACGAAGGCCCCCGGTTGGGCGACGATTCGGGTTTGCGGGTGGGCGACGATGTGCTGCACGCCACCTTCGGTGAGGGGGTCATCCTCGACATCGAAGGCCGGGGAGACAGGGCGGAGGCGACGATCCGCTTTCCCAGCGAAGGCGAAAAGCGCCTGCTGTTGTCGTGGGCCCCGCTGGAAAAGGTGGGGCGATGATCGGGCCGATCATTCGTATGGGGCGCCGTCAGGCCGCGCGTGTCGCCATGGTTCGCTCCAGGCAAACGCTGGGCTCGCTCCTGGCACGGGCCGCGGCCGTCCACGGTGGCTCGGTGCTGGTCGACCAGGCCGCCGAAGCCCGCACGGGCGTTCCGGCGACCAAGCTGACCGTGGCCGGCGCCGCCAAGTTGGTTGACCGTTGGGCGGCGGCGCTGGTCGAGGACGACAAGATCAGCTCCGGCGACCGGGTGGTGCTGGCGATGCCCAACTCGGTCGAGCTGTTCCTGGCCACCCTGGCGGTGTCCCGGGCCGGTGCCATCCCGGCGCCGGTCAACGATGCGATGCGCGACGACGAGATCGCCCACGTCGTCCTGGACGCCAACGCGCCGCTCGTGATCCGCGGTGTGGACGAACTCGACGTGCTGGCCGAGCACCTGGGCGTGAGCGCCGGCCTCGGCGAGGACCGTGGCGCTGACGAGCGGGTGGCGGCGCTGTTCTACACCTCCGGCACGACCGGCAGCCCCAAGGGAGCTGCCCTCACCCACCGGGCGTTGGTCGGCGAGCTGAGCCGCCTGGCAGCTTTACCCGGCGGCCTGCTGATCTCCGAGTTGCTCATCGCTCTCCCGGTGGCCCACATCTTTGGCTTCGCAGCCCTGGCGGCGGCGGCCTCGGCCGGGGTGCCCGTGCGGTTCCGCCCCCGTTTCAGGCCGACCGAATGCCTCGACGACATCGAGGAGCGCCGCTCTGCGGCCTTCGCCGGCGTGCCGACGATGTACCGCATGCTCGAGGAGGCGGGGGCCGACATGCGCGACCTGTCGTCGATCCGTTTCTGGGTGTCGGGTGCCGACGTGATGCCGCCGGAGTTGGCGCACCGGTTCAAGCGTCGGGGCGCCGCCTTTGCCTTGCCGGGTCTGGGTTCGATCGGCGAGGCGACGTTCGCCGAGGGCTATGGCATGGTCGAGACGGGCGGGGGTGCGGCGGCCAAGTTGTCGCCGCCGTTCGTGCCCTTTGGCCTGGGTGACCAGCTGGGTATCCCGATGCCCGGCTATCGCTTCCGGGTGGTCGACGATGATGGGGACGAGGTGCGGGTCGGTGCAGTGGGCCAGCTGTTGTTGCGTGGCCCGGGCGTGCTCGAGGGCTATTGGAACGACAGTGCCGCCACCGAGGCGGTGCTCGACGCCGGTGGTTGGCTGTCGACCGGGGACCTTGTGCGGCGGGGGCCGATGGGGACCTTCTCGTTCCAGGGCCGGGCCAAGGTGGTCATCAAGTCGGGCGGTTTCTCGGTGTATCCCCCCGAGGTGGAGCGGGTGTTCGAACAGCATCCCGACGTTGTCGAGGCCGGGGTGGTCGGGCTTCCCGATGACACCTTGGGCGAGGTCCCGGTGGTGGGCCTGCGGATGGCGAAAGGTGCCACGTCGACCCCCGATGAGCTTCTGTCGTGGGTGGGGGAGCGGCTGTCGACCTACAAGGTCCCCCGTCGGGTGTACTTCGTCGACGATCTGCCCCGCACCGGTACCAACAAGTTGCAGCGGGACGAGCTGATCGAGCGCTTGTTGGATCTCGACTGATCGACCCTGGTCCGAGGTCGGGCGTGCCGGCCGTCGCAGCCAGGAGATGGTCACGGTACGTTGCAGACATGGAACTCCGCATTTTCACCGAGCCTCAGCAGGGCGCCTCCTACGACGACCTTCTCGGGGTGGCGATCCGGGCGGAGCGCCTGGGTTTTGGGGCCTTCTTTCGAAGCGACCACTACGTGGCGATGGGCGACGGCTCGGGTCTGCCGGGCCCCAGCGACGCCTGGATCACGCTGGCCGGCCTCGCACGCGACACCTCGACGATCCGGTTGGGCACGCTGGTCACCTCGGCCACGTTTCGCCTGCCCGGCCCGTTGGCGATCTCGGTCGCCGGGGTGGACGCCATGTCGGGCGGTCGGGTGGAGTTGGGCCTGGGCAGCGGCTGGTTCGAGGACGAGCACGACGCGTACGGCATCCCATTTCCGTCGCTCGGTGAGCGCTTCGACCGGTTGACCGAGCAGCTGGAGATCATCACCGGTTTGTGGGCCACCCCAGCGGGGGAGACCTTCGACTTCCATGGCGACCACTATGCGCTGACCGGATCCCCGGCGCTTCCCAAACCGTGGCAGAGCCCACCGCCGGTGATCGTCGGCGGTGCAGGGCCGAAGCGCACACCCAACCTGGCTGCACGCTTCGCGGCCGAGTACAACACCCCGTTTCTGGGCCTCGACGACGTGGTCGCGGCCAACGAGCGGGTCGACCGAGCCTGCGAGAGCCTCGGGCGTGACCCGTCAACCCTGGTGCGCTCGGCCGCCCTGGTCGTGTGCGTCGGTGGTGACGAGGGCGAGTTCGAACGCCGCGCCCAGTCGATCGGACGTGAGCCCGGCGAGCTCCGCGAGAACGGCGTGGCGGGGTTGCCCGCCGAGGCGGTTGAAACCCTGGGTCGCTTCGCCGGGGCGGGAATCGAGCGGGTGTACCTGCAGGTGCTCGACCTGTCCGACCTCGATCATCTCGACCTGATCGCCGCCGAGTTCCCCTCCGGGGTCACGCCCCCGAAGTAGGGCTCAGGGTGCGGTGGTCGTGGTGGCCTCGTCGCCGGAATCATCACCCAGCTTGACGAACAGGATGCCGTCATCGGAGACCTCCCACGGAAGCTGCTTCAGCCCGGCTCCGTTCATCGGGAACGTCGCGTCGTCGCAGCGTTCGCCGGACGAGTCCTCGGACACCGACCCCTCGTCCGGGTTCTCGGAGACGAACACCTGGGCATCGCGGTCCCAGCGGAGGTAGCAGCCGTCGGGGGCACCCGGCGCCCTGGCCTCGAAGATCGCCCAGCCAACCTCGGGCTCGGGGCCCTCGTGGCTGACCATGATGGGGCGGTCCTGGCCTCGGCCCGACACGTCGGGAAGGAGAAACGGGCCCGTCTTGGCGATCACCTGTGCCCGCTCTGCAGCGGGGCCCAGCGCAAACTCGTCGGTGCCCAGGCTGACCGTGGCCGGTTCGCCGCTGCCGCCCTGCCCGAACAACACGAGGACCAATGCCAGTCCGGCGCCGACCATCAACAGAGCGATTCCGGCCGTTCTGAACTGGTTGGACGTGCTGCGCTGCTCGACCGGCATGTTGCTCCCAACGTTCGGCGGGCGGGTTCGGGCGGCCCAGTCTGCCCGCTGGTGCCCTGCCGCGGAACTCGGCAGTGGAACTCGGCAGTGGAACTCGACAGAGGTGGGAGCTCGATGGGCCGTCGCAGCGTGCGCTCCGTCTGCAAGGGTGGCGGTGCCGTCGACATTACTGAGGACAGATGACCGAACGCTCACACCAGGACGCCATCGCAACCGATCAGCTGTACCTGCGCGACGCCTATCAGCGCACGATGGATGCGGAGGTGGTTGCGGTCGACCACGACCGCGTGGCACTCGACCGCACTGTGTTCTACGCCACCGGTGGTGGTCAGCCCCACGACACCGGGATCCTCGCGGCCGATGGTGCCACCTATTCGGTCACCGACGTCCGCAAGGACGGGCCGTTCGTGTGGCACACCCTGGAGCCGAGAGGTGAGGAGGAGAAGGCCGGGAGCGTCGATGGCCCACCGGTGCCGACCGTCGGCTCGGCCGTGACGGGCACGCTCGACTGGGACCGGCGACACGCGTTGATGCGCACCCACACCATGTTGCACGTCATGGGCGGCGTCGTCTGGAACCGCTGGCAGGTGCCGGCCACGGGAGGCAACATGGAACCGTTGGCGGCGCGCATGGACTTCGAGTTCGGTCCTTTGCCCGATGGTTTTCGCGACGAGTTGACCGACGCGGTCAACGCCGAGCTGGCCGCCGATCGCCCCATCGAGGTGAGCTTTCTCGACCGCTCCGCGGCAGACGTCGACCCGGCGCTGATCCGCACCAAGGTCAACCTCATCCCCACCTCGGTTACCCGGGTGCGCGTGGTGGACATCGTCGGGCTCGACCGGCAGGCCGACGGTGGCACCCACGTGGCCTCCACCGCCGAGGTGGGACGCTTCGAAATTACCAAGACCGAATCGAAGGGCAAAGGCAACAAGCGACTGCGTCTCAAGGTGCTGTGACGCTCCCGCTGGGCGCTGTTGTGCGGGCCGACCTGACTGGTTCATCCGGCGCTGTCACTCCCGCTGGGGCGCTGCAGCGGTGGCCGAGCCAACAGGATTACCTGGTGCCGTTGCGCATCTCCTTGGTCCCGACCCGCCGCTGGATGACCTCGGACAGGCCCGGGGCCACGGTGGCCAACGTGGCGACTGCTCGCAACTCGGTCGGGGCCACGAATATCTCGGCCGGGTTGGTTCGTATGGCCTTCTCCACCGCCTGTGCGACTTCGACGGGTGACTTGGTGCGTACGCCCCTCGGGAGTTCGACATCGTTGTTGGCGAACATGCCGGCGTCGCGGATGAAGCCGGGTTCGACCACGGTGACACCGATGCCGTACTCCTCCAGGTCCTGGCGTAGCGACAGCCCGAAGCCCCTCAGGCCGAACTTCGTGGCGTTGTACAGGCAGGTGTCGGGGGTGGGGGCGATGCCTGACAGCGACCCGATCAGCACGAGCTGTCCCGGGCGACCGGCGGCAATGCAGGCCTGGGCGAAGGCTCCGCTCAGCACCATCGGCGCTCGCAGGTTGACGTCGATCGCGCCGTCGATCGCCTTGACGCTCAGCTCGGAGCCGCTCGCCTCGCCGCCCACTCCGGCGTTGGCGATCACGACATCGAACTCGCTGACCATCTTGGCCAGCCGCTGCACATCGCTGCGCTTGGACAGGTCGGCCTCCACCACGGTGCCTCGGGTCTCGTCGGCCAGCGAGTCCAGAGCTGGGCGATTGCGAGCGGTCAGCGTCAATTGAGCGCCGTAGCGGCCCAGGCGTCGAGCGATCGCCTGCCCCAGCCCGCCGCTGGCTCCGGTGAGCAGTACTCGGCTACCGGTTAGTTCCATGGGCGTTCCTGGCTTGTGTGGTGAGCGGAGGGTTGGGGTCGATCGGCCCGCAACCGGAGCTCTGGGTGGAGCGTTCGAGACGCCGAGGCGTGACATCCGCCGGTAAGGCGGGCTGGTTTCTCCGACTGTATCCGCCGTCTCGGAGCCTTGGCTCCCTCTGATGCTGTTCGCCCGGCCCGCCGTAGAGGGGCTCGGGCGGCCTGGGTTCTGGAGGGCTCGGACCCGGGACGTGGCTGATTGGGGGCCCAGGGCTTGGGGCTCGTGTCTTCGAGCTGAGCAACCCAGGTGCCCAGGAGGGGTGTCAGGTTTTGCGAGGAGCCGTCAGGCGGAGGTGGTGGCAAGTGCGGCGCGCACCTGGGCCACCAGGCGTTCGGGATGCTCGGTGTAGTCCCACCATGTGAACAGCAGCACCTTCACGCCGAGCAATTCGAGGCGGTTGCGCGCCCGCCGGTCCCCGATGAACGTGGCACGATCCAGGTGGTGGGCAAGGGAGTCCAGACCGATCGCCAGCACGCCGGGGTACGCCAGGTCCACCATCTGGATGAGTCCGTCGTCGTCCCAAAACTGATGCTCGAGCAGAGGCTCGGGCAGACCCGCACCAACCAACAGGTCGGCCACCATGCGGCTGAAGTCGCTCATCGGTACCCGCTGGTCCTCCGCATACTCCCCCAGTACCTCGCCGAGGACGGTCCGCCCGGCGGTCCCGGGAGGGGTCTCGTGATGAAACCGGGCCAGCGACGTCAGCGAGGCATGGTGCTCGCGGATGAGCTGATCGACAACCGCTCGAAGCCGGGCCCGGGGCAACATCGAAGCAAGCTGGCCGACGAGCACCTCGGGGCCGACGACGCCGATTTGGTCTCTCGTCGTGTGCTCGCCACGATCCCAGCGTCGGCTTCGTCGCACCTTCACGCCCTCGGGACGGACCCGCCGTTCGAACGGCACCAGTACCTCCGGCTTCGACGCCTGGAATCCCTCCAGCTTCCAGAGCACCGCCGCCGACCGGTGGGAGGCAACGCCCCCGGTGGCTCGGGTGGCCCAGTCGATCCGGTGGGTCCAGGTCAGCGGCCGGTCGGCCATGGCGTACCAGCCACGCCCCACCCGCAGCAGGCCGCCAGCCGAGGCGCGCTGACGGAGGGCGTCGCCGCTGATGCCGAACCGCTCAGCGTCCGCAGCGCTGAACACCCGGTACTGCCGGGCGAGGGCGACCCAGCGTCGGTCGCGGGTCGCCGCCTCAAGGTTCGGACTCGATGCAGTCGCCACTTCTGCATGGTGGGGCAGCGGGCTCCGTTCGCCCACGGGTTGCCGCACCCGTTGACGGAGGTGTGGAGCAGAGGTGTGGAGGTGTGCCGATGAAACTCACCGGCACACCTCCACACCTTCGCTCCACACCTTGTCGCAGTTTCGGGGTTGAGCGTCACCTTGTCGCAGTTTCGGGGTTGAGCGTGACCTTGTCGCAGTTTCGGGGTTGAGCGTCACCTTGTCGCCGTTTCGGGGTGGGCCCCGGAGGGGACCGGAACGCGGGCCGTGTTGCCTTTCATGAGGCCTTCCTGGGAGGCTCGGGCCGTGGACCTCTTCGAATACCAGGGCAAACAGTTCTTCGGCTCGTTCGACATTCCGGTGTCGGCGGGCGAGGCGGTCACCACCGTCGACGATGCCGTGGCGGCAGCCGAACGGCTGAACACCTACCCGGTGGTCGTTAAGGCACAGGTGCAGGTGGGCGGCCGTGGCAAGGCCGGCGGCATCAAGTTGGCCAACGACGCCGACGAGGTCCGCACCTATGCCTCCGACATCATCGGCATGGACATCAAGGGCCACACCGTCAACGTCGTGTGGATCGAGGTGGCCTCGGACATCGCCGAGGAGTACTACGCCAGCTTCACCCTCGACCGTGCCAAGAAGGCCCACCTGGGCATGCTCTCCGCCGAGGGCGGCGTCGAGATCGAAACGGTTGCCGAAGAGAACCCCGATGCCATCGCCAAGATCTGGATCGACCCGGTCGACGGCCTGGACGAGGCGACCATCCGGGACTGGGTGGCTGCCGCCAACCTCAACCCGGACGCCACCGAGGGCGCGGTCGACATCCTCGCCAAGTTGTACACCGCCTATGTCGACGGCGACGCCGACCTGGTGGAGATCAACCCGCTGATCCTCAAGCCCACCGGCGAGGTGCATGCACTCGACGCCAAAGTCACCCTTGACGGCAACGCCGACTTCCGCCACGAGTGGGATGCCTACGCCGCCACCCAGGAGCGCGACGAGCGCGAAGAGGCCGCCCACCAGGCCGGCCTGGAGTACGTCGGCCTCGAGGGGTCGGTGGGCATCATCGCCAACGGCGCAGGTCTGGCGATGAGCACGCTGGACGTCGTCAACCAGGCTGGCGGAAAACCCGCCAACTTTCTGGACGTCGGGGGCGGAGCCGATGCCGACAAGTTCGTCGCGGCGCTGACGATCCTCGACAACGACCCCCGGGTGAAGTCGATCTTCATCAACATCTTCGGCGGCATCACCCGCGGCGAGGAGGTGGCCAATGGCATCATCGAGGCAGCCGGCCGCATCGACCTCTCCCATCCGATGGTGATCCGCCTCGACGGCACCAACGCTGACGAGGGTCGCGAGCTGCTCAAGCCACACCTGAGCGACAAGTTGCAGATGGAACCCACCATGCTGTCCGCCGCCGCCAAGGCCGTCGAGCTCGCCGCCAGCGCCTGAGCTACTGGAGACCTGAACCCACCATGAGCATTTTCGTCGATTCCAACACCAAGGTCGTCTACCAGGGTCTGACCGGTTCAACCGGTCGGTACTACGGCCTGCTGAACCGTGACTACGGCACCAACGTCGTCGCCGGCACCAACCCCAAGAAGGCGGGCACCGACGTCGATGGCATCCCCATCTTCGCCACGGTGGCCGACGCCGTCGCTGCGACCGGCGCCGATACCTCGTGCATCTTCATCCCGGCCCCCGGCGTGAAGAACGCCGTGATGGAGGCCGCCGAGGGTGGCGTCAAGCTGATCATCGTCATCACCGAGGGCGTCCCCGCCCAGGACGAGGCGTGGTTCTACAACAAGTTGAAGCGCGACTACCCGGACGTGCGCCTGCTGGGCCCCAACTGCCCGGGCATCATCAGCCCCGGCCAGGCCAACATCGGCATCACCGCCGGTCACATCGCCAAGGCGCCGGTCGACGGCGAGATCTCGGTGGGCATCGTCAGCCGCTCCGGCACGCTCACCTATCAGGCGCTGTACGAGCTGCAGCAGCAGAACATCGGCGTCACCACCTGCGTGGGTATCGGTGGCGACCCCGTGCCCGGCACCAGCTTCATCGACTGCCTGGAGGCCTTCGAGGCCGACCCGCAGACCTCGGCCGTCATGATGATCGGCGAGATCGGTGGCTCCGCCGAGGAAGAAGCGGCCGAGTACATCGCCGAGCACATGACTAAGCCGGTGGCCGCCTATGTTGCTGGCCAGACCGCTCCCGCCGGAAAGAAGATGGGCCACGCAGGCGCCATCGTCTCCGGAGGCAAGGGCACCGCAGCCGCCAAGATGGAGGCTCTTGAGGCCGCTGGCGTCAAGGTGGGGGCCAACCCGACCGAATGCGGCGAGCTGATGGTCGAGATCGTGAAGAACCTCTAGCTC